>CABROZ010000059.1 GCA_902472795.1 uncultured Bacteroides sp.
CATGGAAGACATCATCGAGACGGCCCTCGGTTTCGAGATTGTGGACGAGCGCGACGCCGTGACCGACATGCAGAAACTGGCACGCGACCGCTGGCAGAAACGGAAGGCAGAACAGGGTTCCACCTTCTAAAAGCGTATATCGGAAGCAGTGAATCTCCCCCCCCTCAGGAAAGCACTCCAAACCCGTCCGGGAACCATACAAGTACGGCTCGTGAGAGACACTTGTGTTGCTCGTGAGCCGTGCAAGTGTCCCACACGAGCCGCGCAAGTGTGGTTCACAGGAGGTATTTGCGTCACTCTACGGTCACTGCCGTACCGGCTGCCGTCACCATCAGCATGGAGCCGCTGCCGCCCACAGTTTCGTAGTCCAAGTCAACGCCTATCACGGCATTGGCACCCAGGGCACGGGCCTGCTCCTCCATCTCGCGCAAGGCAGTTTCCTTGGCTTCGCGCAGCACCTCTTCGTAAGCGCCACTGCGTCCGCCCACAATGTCGCGGATGCTGGCAAAAATATCGCGGAACACATTGGCACCGATAATGGTCTCGCCCGACACGATGCCGTAGTAGCGGGTAATTCTCCCGCCGTCAATCATAGAAGTGGTTGTAAGTAACATATCTTTCTCGTCATTTAAAAGTTATTTGCTCTTATTAGACGCAACAGATGGGGGAAAAGTTGCAGGAGGGGGAGGAAAAGATGGAAAATTTGCAGTTACAGAAACCTTCTACAGGCGTGGGGGCCTCCTCAAATACGGTATTCAGCTTTCTCTCTTTCTTGCCCTGTACTTTTGATTCGGATGTTTCGGATTGTCTGCATATAAACGATCCAGCAACCGTTCGGACATCATACGGGGAATAATCTTGTTATTCAAATAACGGACGTTCTTGTTTATGGCCGCTGCAATGTCTTCCAAAGACATAAAATCTGTTGATACAGAACAAATCAATGCCGCCATATCTTCATAAGACAAACGTTTGCCAGACCTCAGACTTGCAACATTACTTGCAACATTACTTGCAACATTACTTGCAACATTACTTGCAACATTATCATATTCTTTGTTTATCCGATAAACCGTACCGCGCCCGGTACCCAAAGAAACCAGAAATCCATCAGTACACAATCCCTTAAGCAACGTAGTAATGTCGGTACGATGCATTTCAAGGATATCCTGAAGCCGATTATTGGTTACCGTATCTTCCGCATAACAGATAGATAAAGTAAGCCATTGCTCATGATTCAACTTGCTCATACTTTTTTCGCCAAAGATAGCCAACAGACTATCACGTACCTCTTCAGGAAATAAAGTGACCATCGGCAATATCAGCTCAACTCGGTCAGGCCTGCTCAATTCTTCTACAGACGGCTTTGCCCAATCTGCCTGTTTCCAACCCTGAAGTATTTTGTTGACACCACTGCCGGCCTTTTCCGAGAAGCCTAACATCATAAACATTTTCTGCAAAGCTTTGTTACGGCAAACACTCTCGCCGCCCGAATAATATTGGGCACGGCTAACCAACATGGTTCCGGGATTCCGGAACAGGAACTTATGCTTCCAATGTTCGATCACGATGCTTCCGTCTTCGGTGTAATCACAGTGTATCAGTGCATTCACAAAAGCCTCACGCAATGCTACATGCGTGGGTGAATCGTCACGCCGCACGCCATCTTCCAATTGAAAGCGTTTGGGCATTACCGATACAAGTTTTCCATACACTTTCCGATAGAACTGAAACAGATTCGCTTCCCACGTCCCGTCCGGGCAAATCCGGTCAGACCAACGTTCTGCAGTTACGTCCAAATACTCTCTGTAATCCGGGAAATAAGCAGGTGCGCAGGAGACATCGGTGATACTGTCTGTCTTGCCAAACATTAAAAGGCCCGCCAAAGTAAAGCCTTCTTCGCCCGTTTCACGGTCTTTACGATAGCCGCCCAATTTTTCCAACAGCCCCATGTCGTCCAAAGCCAGCCACGGATGCCCCGGCTGGCGCGAACTGAAAAAATGCCGGTATTGCTTCAACGACTCCTTGTCTATATCGTCCAAAGAGAATGAAGGCAAAATACGCGAATCTCGCGGATGCAATTCATCAGCATCGGCTATCATGCGCTTCACCTCTTCGTTGGTACATTTATAATCGCCTTCAAAATTCCGCTTGAAAGTATTTCCCCTGAAAGGGGTACGGGTGCAATACACCGGTCGGAAGGAACGGGAAGCACGCGGCACATGAATAAACAGGAAATTCTTTCCGGCATACTCTCCTTCAAAAACATCTTTGTCAACCAACAGATTAACACTGACGCAATCCGGATTATTGACCGAATTCCAGAATATCTTCTTGTAGGCCACAATTTTCTCTGCCGACAGCCCTTCCAGCAACAAACTACCCTTTTTCTCCTTTACGCCCAATGCAATCACTCCCCCATTTGTATTGGCAAAAGAAGAATAGGTTTCCCAAATACTGTTAGGGAAACCCTCTGCTGCAGATTTGTATTCCACATCTACAGCTTCACCTTGAGTAATCAGCCGGTCTATATATTCGGCAAAGTCCCATTTATCCGTGTATTCCATCGTATTTCTTCTTTAAATATCAGAACATCCTGCTCACCCGCTCCACGCCGGCTACCAGCGCATCGATTTCTTCCTTCGTATTATACAAGGCGAAGGAAGCGCGGACGGTACCCTCGATGCCAAGCCGTTGCATCAGCGGCTGGGCGCAATGATGTCCCGTGCGCACGGCAATGCCAAGGCGGTCGAGCAGCGTACCCATATCGAAGTGATGGATGTTACCCACAAGGAAGGAGATAACACTGCCCTTTTCGGGAGCTTCGCCGAAGATACGCATGCCGGGTATTTCCTTCAGGCGACGGGTGGCGTACTCGGTCAGTTCGTGCTCATAGGCAGCGATGCGTTCCATACCGAGGGCAGAAACGTAATCCAGTGCCTTAGCCAGACCTGTAGTGCCGATGTAGTCGGGTGTACCGGCCTCGAACTTAAAGGGCAGTTCGTTGAACGTGGTGTGCTCGAACGAAACATGCTGAATCATCTCGCCCCCACCCTGATAGGGAGGCAGCTTGTCGAGCCAGTCTTCCTTGCCGTAGAGCACGCCGACGCCTGTAGGTCCATAGACTTTGTGGCCGGAAAAGACATAGAAATCGGCATCGAGCGCCTGCACGTCCACCGGCATGTGGGGGATGCTCTGCGCACCGTCCACCAGCACGGGGACACCGTGGGCATGGGCCGTGGCTATCATTTCGCGCACAGGGTTCACCGTGCCTAATACATTGCTGACGTGAGCCACACAGACAATCCGGGTACGCGGAGTGAAGAGCCGTTCGTATTCGTCCAGCAACAGTTCGCCGCGGTCGTTCATGGGAATCACACGGAGAACAATGCCCTTGCGCATCTGCAGCAGTTGCCAGGGGACGATATTGCTGTGGTGCTCCATGGTGGAAACTATCACTTCGTCGCCCTCCTTCAGAAAAGCTTCGCCGAAGCTGGATGCCAATAAGTTGATGCTTTCCGTAGTGCCGCGGGTAAAAACTATCTCGGTGGTGCTGCGGGCGTTGATGAAACGGCGCACCGTCTCGCGGCTGGCTTCGTGAAGTTCAGTGGCCTGCTGCGACAGGAAATGGACCCCGCGGTGCACGTTGGCATTGACGCTGTAATACTCGTCGGTGATGGCATCGACTACGCAACGCGGCTTCTGGGTCGTGGCGCCGTTGTCCAAGTAAACCAGCGGCTTGCCATAGACGGTGCGGCTAAGGATGGGGAAGTCTTGCCTCACCCCCATCCCCTCTCCCAAGGAGAGGGGGGAAGAAAACATTTGTGAGTTATTCTGTTCAGACATATCTTTCATCTATTATTCGTTTATTTGCTCCATCCTTTTTCTTCAAAAAGAATGTAACTTTCAGCCTCTTTCTATATTTCCGCATCCGCCCACTTCTCCCCTCTCCTTAGGAGAGGGGCCGGGGGTGAGGCCCTCTACTTGCAGATGGCACACCCCTGACACTTGTTCAGCTCGCCGCGGAAGCGCTTCTCAACCAGCAGGTGCAGGCGGTCGCGCAAGGCGTCGAGGCGGATGGTGTCTATCACTTCGTTGACGAAAGCAAACATCAGCAACAGACGGGCTTCGTGCATCGGGATACCGCGCTGACGCATGTAGAACAGAGCTGCGTCGTCCAGCTGACCGACTGTCGCACCGTGACTGCACTTCACGTCGTCGGCATAGATTTCCAGTTGCGGCTGCGTGTACATACGGGCCTCGCGAGTGGCGCAAAGGTTACGGTTGGTCTGCTGCGAACTGGTATGTTGCGCACCGGGACGAACCAATACCAATCCGGCAAAAGCACCCGTAGCCTGATCGTCGAGCACATACTTGAAAAGCTCGTTCGACGTACAGCTGGGCACGGCATGGTCGATGACGGTGTGGGTATCGACATGCTGGTTCTTGTCAGCAATGGCCATGCCGCAGAGGTTGATTTCGGCATGCTCACCAGCCAGGGTCACGTTGACAGTATTGCGTGTGGTACCGCCTGTCAGCGTCATACCGTTCAGCAAGACATTACTTCCGCTGTCCTGACGGACGTACATGCTGCTGACACGCACGGTGCTGGTATGTGTTTCCTCCAGCTCGTAGAGGTCGAGTACGGCATTCTGCCCCACAAAGACTTCCACCACTTGTGTAGCCAGGAAGTTGACTGCATCCATTGCATGATCGCATACCAGCAGACGAGCCTGCGCACCATCCTCCAGCACAATCAGCACACGACGATTCACCATCAGATTGACGTCGCTGCGCAGGATATTGACCAACTGGATGGGGCGTTCTACCACGACGTTCTTAGGCACATAAAGCAGCACACCATCCTGTGCCAAAACCGTGTTGAGAGCAGTCACTCCGTCCTTGGAGGTATCGGCCAGCTTGCCGTAGTATTTCTTCACCAGTTCGGGATGTTCTTTCGCCAGTTCACAGAGGCTGCCGAAAAGTACGCCTTCGGGCAAATGCGACTTGGGCAATGATTGGCTATAAAAGGTATCGTTCACAACAAAATAGAGCGAAGTGCTCATGTTGGGCACGTCGCACTTGAACACGTCGTACGGATTGACGGGGATGTCCAGTCGGTTCAGGTTGAGGCCGTAATCGGGCTCAAAACACTTGCTGACATCCGTATATTTGTACTTCTCGTCCTTACGGGTGGGGAAACCCAGGCGCTCGAAATCGGCAAACGCCGCTGCACGGGGGGCATTCATCACCTCGCAACTGTGCTGGCATATCATGGCCTCGCACTGCGAGAACAGGTCTATGTATTGTTGTTCGGGTCTCATAATTCTTCTTTCTTTTTAGATACGCGGACGACACGGATCATACGGACGAACGCGGATGGATTATTTCATACGTTGACGACTGAATATCTTTCGTCTGAATACCGGTTCGGGACCAAAATTTAAAATGAGTCCCACTTCAATACCAGTAGCTTTCAGATAATTCATAAGTTGCGCTTCGTGTCCCGGAGTAATATCCTCAACAGCCTTCAACTCAAGAATAACAACTCCTTCCACCAAAATATCAGCATAATACAAGCCTACCACTTCTCCTTTATAATAGACTTCTATCTTCTTCTGCGGTTCACACTTCAGACCGGAACGAAGCAATTCCTTATATAACGCATTCTGATAAACATTCTCCAGAAAGCCATAGCCCAGCTCATGATAAACATCATAAAAGGCACGCAATATCTTGCTTGTTATATAAGAATGCAACACCATATAAATATAAATCCGTGTTAATCCGCCTCATCCGCGTAGTCCGCGTATCTATTATTATTCGCTAACTTCCTTTTTAATCCAGTCGAAGCCGCGGTTCTCGATTTCTGTTGCCAGTTCAGGGCCACCGGTCTTCACGATGCGGCCGTTCAGGAGGACGTGTACCACATCAGGCTTCAGATAGTCCAACAAACGCTGGTAGTGCGTGATGACCATAGCCGAAGTCTGCGGCGTGCGCAGCTTGTTGAAGCCCTCGGCCACAATACGCAACGCATCCACATCAAGGCCAGAGTCTGTCTCGTCGAGGATGGCAAAGGTCGGCTCCAGCATAGCCATCTGAAAAATTTCGTTGCGCTTCTTTTCACCACCGCTGAAGCCCTCGTTCACCGAACGGTTGGCCAGCTTGCTGTCCAACTCGACAATGGCACGCTTCTCGCGCATCAGTTTCAGGAACTCGCTTGCCGAAAGGGCAGGCAGATGGCGGTACTTGCGCTGCTCGTTGACAGCAGTACGCATGAAGTTCACCATCGATACACCGGGAATCTCGACCGGCGTCTGGAAGGAGAGGAAGATACCCTCGTGGGCACGGTCTTCGGGCGAAAGGGCCAGCAGGTCCTTTCCGTTGAAAGTAATGGAGCCACGTGTCACTTCGTAGGCAGGGTGGCCTACAAGAACATTGCTCAGCGTACTCTTTCCGGCACCGTTCTGCCCCATAAGGGCGTGTACCTCACCGTCGCGGATGGTAAGATTGATGCCTTTCAATATCTCTTTGCCATTAATGCTGGCATGAAGGTCTTTTATCTCTAACATAACTTATGTAATTAAGAATGAAGAATAAAGAACAAAGAATTACTTTTTCCTCATCCTGACTTCCTCATTCAATTTGATTCTTAATTCTGCATTGTTCGTTCATCATTTATCCCACACTGCCTTCCAGCGAGATGCTCAGCAGTTTCTGAGCCTCGACGGCAAACTCCATGGGCAACTTGTTGAGCACTTCCTTGGCATAACCGTTGACAATAAGCCCCACGGCGTCTTCGCTCGAAATGCCGCGCTGGTTGCAATAGAATATCTGGTCCTCACTGATTTTGCTGGTGGTAGCTTCGTGTTCCACTACCGCCGTTTCGTTGTGAATGTCCATGTAGGGGAAAGTATGTGCACCGCATTTGTCGCCCAATAGCAGCGAGTCGCACTGGCTGTAGTTACGGGCATTGTCAGCCTTGGGGCTGACACGAACCAAACCACGGTATGAATTCTCGCTCCGCCCGGCCGAAATACCCTTGCTGACAATGGTCGAACGGGTATTCTTTCCGATATGTATCATCTTCGTACCTGTATCGGCCTGCTGGTAGTTATTGGTCACGGCTACGCTGTAGAACTCGGCCACGGAATTGTCGCCTGCCAGGATGCACGAAGGATACTTCCAGGTAATGGCACTGCCCGTCTCGACCTGCGTCCACGACAGCTTGCTGTCCACACCCTTACAGATGCCACGCTTGGTGACGAAGTTATAAACGCCACCCTTGCCTTCGGCATCGCCGGGATACCAGTTCTGCACGGTGCTGTATTTCACCTCGGCACGGTCGTGTACCACAATCTCCACAATGGCTGCATGAAGCTGGTTCTCGTCACGCATCGGAGCCGTACAGCCTTCCAGATAGGAAACGTAGGCATCGTCATCGGCCACAATCAGCGTACGTTCGAACTGTCCTGTACCCTGTGCATTGATGCGGAAGTAGGTGGACAGCTCCATGGGACAACGAACACCTTTGGGGATGTAAACAAACGATCCGTCAGAGAATACAGCGGAGTTAAGCGCGGCAAAGAAATTGTCGCGATAAGGAACAACCGAGCCCAGGTACTTCTGCACCAGATCGGGATGCTCGCGAATGGCTTCACTCATCGAACAAAAGATGATGCCTTTCTCCATCAGTGTCTCCTTGAAAGTAGTCTTCACAGAGACGGAGTCCATCACGGCATCCACGGCCATGCCGCTCAGTGCCATCTGCTCCTCCAAGGGAATGCCCAGCTTATTGAAGGTTTTAATCAGTTCAGGATCTACTTCGTCCATACTCTTGGGGCCTTCCTTCTTCTTAGTCGGGTCGGCATAGTAAGAGATAGACTGATAGTCAATCTCGGGAATGCGGAGGTGAGCCCATGTGGGCATCTCCAGTGTCAGCCAGTGGCGGTAAGCCTTCAGGCGGAACTCCAGCATCCAGTCGGGCTCACCCTTCTTCTGGGAGATAAGACGGATAACGTCTTCGTTCAAGCCCTTCTCGATGACATCGGTATGCACATCGGTGGTGAAGCCATATTTGTACTTCTCCTGCGTGAGTTCCTTGACATATTTATTAGGTTCTTCTTGCATTACAATATAACGAATAATTATTGATTTCTAAAGTATTATTAAACCGGAAGTTCATTCAAGTCGCCATTCACAAAGTCTTCTGCTATCGATTTGGCCGCAGGAAAGAAAATGCCGGCAAATGACTTCATGGGATAATATAACACCGATTCTTTCTTTTTTGTTCTACTTATCAATGTACTGTCCGAATCAATGAATTCGAGTACACTAATGAGTAGGCTGACCAGTAACATGTACTTCAATGCACCAAGCCCTGAGCCTAACCATCGATTTACCCACCCCAAAGAAACGGCTTCCATTGCTTTAGTCAGTAAAGCTGCAACCAACGTAAAGGCCAATGGAACGGCAATCCAAATCAGAATGAACGCCAATATCTGTGCAAACGTCATCGAATCGGTCAATGCGGGACACAATTTTTCAGCAACCGAAGCATACAAAGCCTTCGCCGCCAATAATCCCACCACCAAACCAAGCAAGGACGCCAACTGCTTTACAAAACCTTTCATAAAGCCCAACACAGCACCTATACCCACAATGACGAGTATTACAATATCAACTGTAGTCATGCAACCTGTCTGTTGTTAAAGTTACATCAAAAAGATGATTCTATTCTGATGCTACCTTATTAATTATATAAAATTCAGCCGCAGGCAACACCGACAACGCAGATTTCACTTTTCCTTGCGGTATAACTGCACGCATCGTCCGTGCAGCACAAAATCCATGTTATCCGCGTCATCTGCGGCTGAAGAATCAAATATTCAGAATTACAGCGTCTGTTTTACTTCCACTTCTTCGTAGGTTTCGATGATATCACCTACTTTAATATCGTTGCAGTTGGTCAGACTGATACCACACTCGAAGTTGGTACCGACTTCCTTCACATCGTCCTTGAAACGCTTCAAAGCATTGATATTTCCAGTGAAAATCACAATACCATCGCGGATAAGACGTGCCTTGTCGGTTCGTTTCACCTTTCCGGTCTTCACCATAGCACCGGCCACCATACCGACCTTACTGATATTGAATACCTCGCGGACTTCGATGGTTGCAGTCACCTGTTCCTTCACTGTCGGAGCAAGCATACCTTCCATGGCAGCCTTCACTTCCTCGATAGCATCGTAGATTACAGAATACTTACGGATGTCCACACCCTCCTGCTCGGCCAACTTAGCTGCCGAATTGGACGGACGTACCTGGAAGCCGACAATGATGGCATCGGAAGCAGCGGCCAGCGAAACATCGGATTCGGAAATCTGTCCCACGCCCTTGTGAATGACGTTCACCTGAATCTGCTCGGTAGAAAGTTTGATAAGAGAGTCGCTCAAGGCTTCGACAGATCCGTCCACATCGCCCTTCACAATAATGTTCAGCTCGTGGAAATCGCCCAATGCCAAGCGGCGTCCTACCTCGTCCAGCGTCAGCATCTTCTGCGTACGCAATCCCTGTTCACGCTGCAACTGCTCGCGTTTGTTGGCTATTTCGCGTGCTTCCTGTTCGGTGTCGATTACGTGGAACGTATCACCAGCAGCAGGTGCACCGTTTAAGCCCAGGATAAGTGCCGGTTCCGACGGACCAGCCTCCTTCATACGCTGATTACGTTCGTTGAACATGGCTTTCACCTTACCATAATTGGTTCCGGCCAGCACGATATCGCCCACTTTCAAAGTACCGTTCGAAACAAGTACTGTTGCCACGTAACCACGACCTTTATCAAGTGAAGACTCTATGATGGATCCGGTTGCCTTCCGGTTAGGATTAGCCTTCAGGTCAAGCATTTCGGCCTCAAGCAAAACCTTTTCAAGCAACTCGGGTACGCCAATACCCTTTTTAGCTGATATATCCTGTGACTGGTATTTACCTCCCCATTCTTCGACGAGGAAGTTCATATTGGCCAACTCTTCCTTTATCTTATCGGGATTGGCAGTCGGCTTATCAATCTTGTTGATGGCAAACACAATAGGTACACCGGCAGCCATGGCATGATTGATAGCCTCCTTTGTCTGCGGCATCACGTTGTCATCGGCAGCCACAATGATGATGACGACGTCCGTCACCTTGGCACCACGGGCACGCATGGCCGTAAAGGCTTCGTGACCCGGCGTATCGAGGAACGTGATTCGACGTCCGTCTTCCAGCTTCACATTGTAAGCACCGATGTGCTGCGTAATACCACCCGCCTCACCGGCAATTACATTAGCTTTACGGATGTAGTCGAGCAACGATGTCTTACCATGATCGACGTGACCCATTACGGTGACAATCGGAGCACGCGGCTGCAAATCTTCTTCAGCATCGGCTTCTTCGACAATGGCCTGTGCCACTTCGGCACTGACATATTCGGTCTTAAAACCGAACTCCTCGGCTACCAGATTGATTGTCTCGGCATCGAGACGCTGGTTGATAGAGACCATAATGCCGATACTCATACACGTTGCGATGACCTGTGTCACAGGAACGTCCATCATGCTTGCCAATTCGTTAGCTGTTACAAACTCCGTCAGCTTCAGCACTTTGCTATCGGCCATTTCCTGATTTTCGAGTTCGTGCATACGGTCGGCCGCCTGTTCACGTTTCTCTTTACGGTACTTGGCTCCCTTACTCTTACCTTTGGCTGTAAGACGTGCCAACGTTTCTTTTACTTGCTTAGCAACATCTTCTTCGCTTACCTCCTGTTTCACTACAGGCTTCTTGAAGCGATCCTTATTCTTCTTTCCGCTACCTGGCTGTCCGGGCACTCCCGCCATCGGGTTACCACCTTTCTGACGGTCGTTTCCTCCACGCTGGAAGTTGGAAGCATTATTGATATCTACTTTTTCCTTATTGATGCGCACGCGTTTCTTCTTGCCGCCCAGGTCTCCATCGTTGATGTCCTTCATCTTGCAGTCTTCCCGACGGATTTCCTTGATGATGGCTTCTTTCATCTGCTTGCGCTGATCCATGCGCTGCTTTTCCTTTTCTTCACGCTCACGTTTCTTCTCTTCCTTCGATTTCTTCTTAGGACGTGTAGATTGATTCAAAGCGGCTAAATCAATTTGTCCGATGACGTTGATTTTTGATACAAATTCCGGCTTGCGAATGGTAAAAATCTCCTCTTCGCCCCCATTCTTTGCAGCGGCAGCACTCTCAGCGGCAGACTCTGATTCGGCAGTCTTACCTACAGATTCCGTTTCGGCCTTTACCGGAGCTTCCTCTTCACTTGCGGCAGTCGTACCATTCTGAGTTTCTTCCACCTTTTCTTCTACAGGCGAAACGCTTTGTGCCGCAACCTGCTCGGCCGCCGGCTCAGTTTTCTGCGTTTCGGATTCTCCCGTTTCCGTAACTGTTTTCGGCTCGCCCGATACATTAGCGGGCACTTCTGCTGCCTTCTTTTCTATTGTATTCACGTTTTTTTCTTCGCTGCTCTTCTCCATTTGCGTATTATCTGCATTCTGTTCTTTCTCCACAACCGGACGATGGTTCAGCTTGTCAAGATCGATTTTGCCGACAGGCTTGAATTTCGGGCGTATATCTTCCGGTATCACGGTCCTTATTTCTTCAGACTTCGTTTTTTCCTGTGTTTCCGTTTCATATCCGTCAATGGCTACAGAGGCTTTATTGCGCTCTTTGTTTTGGCGTACCTGACTGAAACGCTCCGACTTCATTTTAAGGTCCTTATCTGTACTGAATTCTTTCTTGAGCATTTCGAACTGCTCGTCCGTAATCTTCGTATTAGGGTTTGCCTCCACGGTAAACCCTTTCTTTTGCAGGAATTCGACAGCCGTCGTAATTCCTACATTCAAATCTCTTGTTACTTTATTTAACCTAATCGTCATACTTTAATTTTAATGAATAATGTGGAGAAAGAAGTGGTGCAAGTCATTCTGTTAGCCCGAACTTACGCATTGTTGTCTTCTTCAAACTCCTGTTTCAAAATACGTAATACATCGTCCACCGTTTCTTCTTCCAAGTCAGTCTTTTCGATCAGCATCTCGCGCGGAGCGTTGAGCACAGCCTTGGCGGTATCTATGCCGATAGCCTTGATGGCATCGATTACCCATCCATCAATCTCGTCGCGGAACTCGTCGAGGTAGATGTCTTCGTCTTCAACGTCATTGTCGTCCAGTTCGCGGAAGACGTCGATGGTATATTCTGTCAGCATACTGGCAAGCTTGATGTTCAAGCCTCCCTTTCCGATGGCCAGAGATACTTCTTCGGGCTTCAAAAAGACTTCGGCCTTGCGTTCTTCCTCGTTCAGACGTATGGAAGAGATATGTGCAGGGCTAAGGGCACGCTGGATAAAGAGCTGTATGTTGGATGTATAGTTGATCACGTCGATATTCTCGTTGCGCAATTCGCGCACGATGCCGTGGATGCGGCTTCCCTTCACACCGACGCAGGCTCCTACGGGGTCGATGCGGTCGTCGTAGCTTTCGACGGCAATCTTGGCACGTTCGCCGGGAATACGGGCTATCTTCTTGACGGTAATCAGACCGTCGTTGATTTCGGGCACTTCCATCTCGAGCAGACGTTGCAGGAAGACGGGCGACGTACGGCTCAGAATGATTTTCGGATTGTTGTTCTTGTTGTCCACACGGGCTACTACGGCACGGGCAGTCTCGCCTTTACGGTAGAAGTCGCTGGGAATCTGCTCGGTCTTGGGCAGCAGCAGTTCGTTGCCTTCGTCATCGAGCAGCAGGATTTCCTTCTTCCAGATCTGATATACTTCCGCATTGACAATGGTTCCCACCTTGTCGATGTACTTGTTGTAAAGGCTGTCCTTTTCGAGTTCCAGAATCTTGGAGGCCAGTGTCTGACGCAGGTTCAGAATGGCACGACGACCGAATTTGGCAAAATTCACTTCATCGGTAACCTCTTCACCTACCTCGTACGAGGCGTCTATCTTCTGTGCCTCGCTCAGGGGAATCTGCAGGTTGGGATTTTCCAGGTCTTCGTCTGCCACCACTTCACGGTTACGCCATATTTCGAAGTCTCCCTTATCGGGATTCACGATTACGTCGTAATTTTCGTCGGTACCGAACATCTTTGCAATGACGCTGCGGAACGATTCTTCCAGCACGCTCACCATTGTGGTACGGTCTATATTCTTCAGTTCCTTAAATTCCGAAAATGTGTCTATCAAGCTGACAGTTTCTTCTTTTTTGGCCATAAGTCTTATTTAAAACTGATTAAGTATTTAGTATATTTTATTTCTTCGTATGCAAATGTCAGGTCTTCGTCCACCATCTTGGGGCGTTTGGCACCTTCTTCTTTTACTTTCTTGGGAACAGTCACGGTGAAGTGCTGTTCATTGGCATCTTTCAGCACTCCGTGCAGCTTACGTCCGTCGTTGGTAAGCACTTCGACTTCACTGCCGATGTGGCAGATATATTGCTGCAGCACTTTAAAAGGCTGCCCGATACCGGCCGATCCTACTTCCAGTTCATAATCTTCTTCTTCGCGACTTAGCTTCGACTTAATGTAGCGACTCAGTTCCACACAGTCCTCAATCCAAACACCGTCTTTGTGGTCTATTTCTACCACGATTTTATCATCCGGGCTGATGGTCACATCGACCAGGAAGTAGTCTTTTCCTTCCAGCC
>CABROZ010000060.1 GCA_902472795.1 uncultured Bacteroides sp.
ATGGCAATGGCATTTATGTGTTTCTCTGGTTTGAACATCTAAAAGAAAGGAATAAGACAATGGATATGAATATGATATTAGCAAGCATTGGAGTATTCCTGGTGGTTGTCCTGTTGCTTGTGATCATTCTGTTGGTTGCCAAGAAGTTTCTGGTGCCTTCAGGAAATGTGAAACTTACCATGAATGGCGACAAGGTGCTTGAGGTCGCTTCTGGTGGCACACTGCTGAATACATTGGCAGTCAATGGCGTTTACCTTTCTTCTGCCTGTGGTGGAAAAGGTTCGTGCGGACAGTGTAAATGTCAGGTCGTTGAAGGCGGCGGTGAAATCTTGCCGTCTGAGATTCCTCACTTCAGCCGCAAACAGCAGAAAGACCACTGGCGTCTGGGCTGTCAGGTAAAGGTGAAGGGTGACATGTCGATCAAGGTGCCCGAAAGCGTATTGGGAGTGAAAGAGTACGAATGTACCGTTATCTCCAACAAGAACGTGGCTACCTTTATCAAGGAGTTCAAGGTTCAGCTTCCTGCCGGTGCCCATATGGACTTCTTGCCGGGTTCGTATGCGCAGATCAAGATTCCTGCATTCAAGATGGATTACGACAAGGACATCGACAAGAGTCTGATTGGTGAAGAGTATTTGCCGTCATGGAAGAAGTTTGGCCTCTTCTCGTTGAAGTGCGTCAACCCCGAGCCGACTGTCCGTGCCTATTCTATGGCCAACTATCCGGCCGAGGGCGATGTGTTCATGTTGACGGTACGTATCGCTACACCTCCGTTCAAGCCCGATCGCAGCGGCTTTATGGATGTCAATCCGGGTATTGCTTCTTCTTACATCTTTACCCTGAAGCCGGGTGACAAAGTAACGATGAGCGGCCCTTACGGAGACTTCCACCCGCACTTCGATTCGAAGAAGGAAATGATCTGGGTAGGTGGTGGTGCCGGTATGGCTCCGCTGCGTGCACAAATCATGCACATGACCAAGACGTTGAATACGCGTGATCGCGAAATGCACTACTTCTACGGTGCACGTGCTCTGAACGAAGTGTTCTACTTGAATGATTTCCTCGAACTGGAAAAAGAATTCTCTAACTTCCACTTCCACTTGGCACTCGACCGTCCTGATCCGGCAGCCGATGCAGCCGGTGTGAAATACACTCCGGGCTTCGTTCATACGGTGATGTACGAAACGTATCTGAAGAACCATGAGGCTCCCGAGGATATCGAATACTACATGTGCGGTCCTGGTCCGATGTCGAAAGCGGTAGTCAGCATGCTCGACAGCTTAGGCGTAGAATCATCCAGCATCATGTACGATAACTTCGGCGGATAATCTTCTCTGCTGAGAAAAAACAGAATAAATAAGGAGCTGCAATCGGATTTTGAACCGGTTGCAGCTTTTTTTGTTTTTATATAGATAAACATTCGTCTTATTTCTTTAGGATTATAAATGTTTTCGGTTTGGCGGTAATTTCTTACCTTTGCAGTCTGATTATGGAATGTATGAGACATATATATACTGTTTTATTCTTCTTATTTGTGTTCTTATTCACGTCTTTGGGTGTTTCGGCCCAGATAAAAGGTGTGGTGACAGACTCTTTGACCAATGAGCCCCTGATGTACATTACTGTCCAATATGAAGGCAAGGGGGTAGGAGCGATTACCAATGCCGAGGGTGAATATCATGTGGAAACACGTAAGGGATGGGATGAACTGACGTTTTCGGCCATAGGTTATGTCACCAAGCGGGTGAAGCTGAAACCTGACACGAAGGTGCTTGACGTGCAGTTGGCTCCAGCCGATGTGATGTTGTCCGAAGTGGTGGTGAAACCTAAAAAGGAAAAGTATTCACGCAAGAACAATCCGGCTGTCGATTTTATGCGGAAGGTTATTGCCCACAAGAAGGCCCTGAAGTTAGAGGAGAATGACTTCTATCAGTATCACAAGTACGAGAAGATGAAAATGTCCATCAACGACGTTACTCCGGAGAAGATGGAAAAAGGAATATATAAGAAGTTCTCTTTCTTCAAGGATCAGGTGGAACTGTCACCGAAAACCAACAAGATGATCCTTCCGCTCTCTATCAAGGAGACATCATCCCGCACCATTTACCGCAAGAGTCCCAAGAGCGAGAAAACCATTATCGAAGGAATGAATTCGACGGGTATTGAAGAGTTTTTCAATACCGGCGATATGCTGGGAACCATCTTGAACGACGTGTTCTCGGATATCAACATTTACGATGATGATATCCGACTGTTGCAGCGCCGTTTTGTAAGTCCGATAGGCCGGGGGGCCATTACATTTTACAAATACTATCTGATGGACACTTTGATGGTGGACAAGCAAGAATGTGTGCATCTTACTTTTGTTCCTCAGAACCCTCAGGATTTTGGCTTTACCGGACATCTGTATGTCGTGAAAGATTCTACGTATGCAGTGAAACGCTGTACCATGAACCTGCCGAAACGTACGGGGGTGAACTTCGTCGAGAATATGGATATCGTGCAGGAGTATGAGCAGTTGCCCGACGGCAACTGGGTGCTGACCGACGATGACATGACGGTGGAACTGGTCTTTGTGAAAGGCATACAGGGATTGGAAGTGCAGCGGACAACAAAATATACGGATTATAAGTTTGACGCGATAGAGCCCCGGCTGTTCCGCCTGAAAGGAAATGTCATCAAGGAAGCCAATATGCTGGCCAAAAGTGATGAATACTGGGCAAAGGTGCGCCAGGTGCCGCTGACCAAGAAGGAAAGCAACATGGATATTTTCATGAACCGCATTGAGCAGATACCGGGATTCAAATACGTTATATTCGGAGCCAAGGCGTTGATCGAGAATTTTGTGGAAACAGGCAGCAAGGAGCATCCGAGTAAAATAGACATAGGTCCCATCAATACCATGATCACCAGTAATTACGTCAACGGCACCCGTTTCCGTCTGAGTGCTATGACTACCGGAAATCTGGACCCGCACTGGAGCTTCAGTGGATATGGAGCCTATGGTACGAAAGATAAGAAATGGTTCTATTCGGGACAGGCCGCTTATTCGTTCAATAAACGCGAATACGTGTTGTGGGAGTTTCCGAAACATTATCTTGCCTTTAAATATACGTACGATGTCATGTCGCCGATGGATAAGTATCTGATGACTGACAAGGATAATATGTTCGTAGGGTGGAAGTGGACTACGGTCGATCAGATGTCCTATATAAGGGATGCTACGCTGACGTATGAACTCGAAACCAATAGCGGCTTCTCTGTCATGGCCATGGCGCGCCATCGTAACGACCAGCCGGCCGGCGTTTTGCAATACTGGAAAAACAATGGCTCGGTAGCCGGACAGTTGGATGCTTCCAATACCCTCGTTCACGACATGACGACGACGGAAGTGGGAGTAACTCTGCGCTATGCTCCGGGCGAGACGTTTGTCAATACCAAGCAACGCCGTGTACCGGTTTCGCTTGATGCTCCGGTGTTTACGTTGTCCCATACTGCCGGCTTCAAGGGAGTGTTGGGTGGAGAATATAATTTTAACCTGACAGAAGCCAGTCTGCGCAAGCGTTTCTGGTTCGGGTCATGGGGAAAGCTGGACATTACGGCGCGTGCCGGTGCTCAGTGGAATACCGTTCCGTTCCCGTTGTTGAACTTGCCGATGGCCAATTTGTCGTACATTACCCAGAATAACGAGTCGTTTAACCTTATCAACAATATGGAGTTCCTGAACGACCGTTATGCATCGCTGGCCTTAAGCTATGATATGAACGGAAAACTGTTCAACCGCATTCCGCTCATCAAGCATCTGAAGTGGCGCGAGCGTTTCCGCATTCGTGGCCTGTGGGGAACGCTGACCGACAAGAACAATCCGTATAAGAGTCATAATCCCGACCTGTTCCTGTTCCCCATGCGGAACGGACTGCCTACCAGTTATGTCATGGGCAAGACTCCATATATCGAGGCAAGTGTGGGAATCTATAACATCTTCAAACTGATACATATCGAATATGTACGCCGTCTGACCTACACCAATATTCCGGGAGTACAGAAAGATGGCATACGCTTTATGATATTGACGATATTCTAAAAAAAGAAAGGAAGTACACGTGCAACCATTAGCAGAAAGGCTTAGGCCTAAGACATTGGACGAATACATCGGGCAGAAGCATTTAGTGGGCCCAGGGGCTGTATTGCGCAAGATGATTGATGCCGGACGCATTTCTTCCTTTATACTTTGGGGGCCTCCCGGAGTGGGAAAAACCACATTGGCGCAGATCATAGCCAATAAGCTGGAAACGCCCTTTTATACGTTGAGTGCTGTGACAAGCGGAGTGAAAGACGTGCGCGACGTGATAGACCGTGCCAAAAGTAACCGGTTCTTTTCGCAGGCCAGTCCCATTCTCTTTATTGATGAAATCCACCGTTTCAGCAAGTCGCAACAGGACTCGTTGCTGGGGGCGGTCGAACAGGGTATCGTTACGCTGATTGGTGCCACGACGGAGAATCCTTCTTTCGAAGTGATTCGTCCCTTGCTGTCGCGTTGTCAGCTCTATGTGCTGAAGTCGCTCGAGAAGGATGATCTGCTTGAACTGTTGCACCGGGCTGTTACCACGGACGTCGTACTGAAGGAGCGCACCATCGAGTTACGTGAGACGACAGCCATGTTGCGCTACAGTGGTGGCGATGCCCGCAAGCTGCTTAATATCCTGGAACTTGTGGTATCCTCCGAATCGGACGACCCGGTGGTCATTACCGACCAATTGGTGACCGACCGCTTGCAGCAGAATCCACTTGCTTACGACAAGGACGGCGAGATGCATTATGACATTATTTCGGCTTTCATCAAGTCCATCCGAGGGAGCGATCCCGATGCGGCCATCTACTGGTTGGCACGTATGGTCGAGGGTGGGGAAGATCCGGCTTTCATCGCTCGCCGTTTGGTTATCTCGGCTTCCGAGGACATTGGTCTTGCCAATCCCAATGCTTTGTTGCTTGCCAATGCCTGTTTCGATACGGTCATGAAGGTCGGATGGCCCGAAGGACGCATTCCTTTGGCAGAAACGACTATTTATTTAGCGACGAGTCCCAAGAGTAATTCGGCCTATATGGCCATCAATGATGCCCTGGAGCTTGTGCGTCAGACCGGTAATTTGCCCGTCCCTTTGCACCTGCGCAATGCTCCTACCAAGCTGATGAAGCAATTGGGATACGGTGACAATTATAAATATGCGCACGATTATCCCGGTCATTTTGTGCGTCAGCAGTTTATGCCCGACGACCTGAAGGAGCACCGCATCTGGCAACCGCAGGATAATGCTGCCGAGCAAAAGCACCGCGATCGGATGCAGGCTTTGTGGGGAGAACGGTTTAAGACGAAATAACTGAATGGTTTTATTTTTATAACAGATAAAATAGTAGAATCTATGAAGATTGTAGCATTAGACGGCTATGCCGCCAATCCCGGAGACCTTTCCTGGGACGAACTGAAGTCGTTGGGCGAGTGTGTCATTTACGACCGCACTGCTCCTGAAGAAGTACTTGAACGTGCCGCCGGTGCCGAGGTTTTGCTGACCAATAAGGTTGTCATCACAGGTGAAGCCATGGCTGCGCTGCCTCAGCTGAAATACATCGGCGTCATGGCTACCGGATATAACATTGTCGATATCGACGCTGCCCGCGAACGGGGCATTATCGTCACCAACATACCTTCCTATAGCACCGATTCTGTGGCTCAGATGGTTTTTGCTCACATCCTTAACATTGCCCAGCAGGTACAGCACCATTCTGAAGCTGTACATCAGGGCCGTTGGACGTCTTGCAAGGACTTTTGTTTCTGGGATACACCGCTCATCGAGCTGCGTGGCAAGAAGATTGGTATCGTAGGCCTCGGACATACGGGTTATACTACGGCGCGCATCGCCATCGGATTCGGTATGGAGGTATATGCCTATACGTCGAAGTCGTCGTTCCAGCTTCCTCCCGAAATTAAAAAAATGGAATTGGATCAGCTGTTCAGCGAATGCGATATCATCAGCCTTCACTGCATCCTGACCGAAAAGACCCGCGAACTGGTCAATGCAGCGCGTCTGAAACTGATGAAACCTTCGGCCATTCTGATTAATACCGGTCGCGGACAGCTGGTCGATGAACAGGCACTTGCCGACGCCCTTAACAGCGGCCGGATATATGCCGCCGGTGTGGATGTCCTTTCGCAGGAGCCTCCCCGTGCCGACAATCCGTTGCTGACGGCTCGCAATTGCTACATCACGCCGCACATTGCCTGGGCCAGTGGCGCCGCCCGTGAACGGCTGATGCAAATCCTTCTGGACAATCTGAGGGGATATATCGAAGGTAAAGTCATCAATAACGTAGCCAAATAAGTTACGGCCGATGAGCGAAGATACCTATAGAACCATTGTCGCACCTTCTGAAGGCATCTATACCGAGAAGCGCAGCAAGTTCATCGCCATGGCTTTCCCGGTGCGGACCGTCGAGGAAGTCAAGGAGCATCTCGAGGCCTGCCAGAAGAAGTATTACGATGCCCGCCATGTGTGCTATGCCTACATGTTGGGGCACGAACGTAAGGATTTTCGTGCCAATGATAATGGTGAGCCTTCGGGTACGGCAGGGAAGCCCATACTTGGCCAGATCAATTCGAACGAACTGACTGATATTCTCATTGTGGTAGTCCGCTATTTCGGGGGCATCAAGTTGGGGACAAGCGGATTGATACAGGCTTATAAGGCAGCGGCAGCCGAGGCCATTGCTGCGGCCCGGTTTGTCGAGAAGACAGTGGACGATACGGTATCTTTCCTTTTTGAATATCCTTTTATGAACGATGTGATGCGGGTCGTCAAGGAAATGAATCCCGAGATCGTGCAGCAGGGTTATGATACCGACTGTAGCATGACGCTCCGCATCCGTCGCTCGATGATGCCTGCACTGAAGGCACGGCTTGAAAAAGTGGAAACCCTCCGCTATCCGGAGTGAGTTAGATGTCTGAACAGTTGAGCACTTGCGAAACTTAAATATATGTATTAAGATTTTGTTGAATATCAATTCGGGGTAAAGAGACAGCGGAATGATTGATTTTCTTGAAACCCGGATTGTTTTTTATTAATGTATAAGTGATATGTCATTCAACGCAACCAAACGAGAGCTGGGCGAGATATATACATTCTTTCGCCTCTTGTCCGACGGAGCAGTCGCCGTGGGGACACCGCAGGCTGCAGCCGAAGAGGGCGGACGCCGACCTGTTGCCATGATACAACGCGAGGAGCACGATGGCACGCGTCGGTACTATGTAGGCAAGGACATCCGGGTCGTATCCGGAAGTGTAGAAAAGAACGGAGAGTTTGTTCCCCGTTCGGACAGTGAACGCCATTTCCCGCGTGAAGATTTCGACGTTGCTGCCGGACGTGTGTTTGAACTGTTGAAATCGCCGGGCGAGGAAGTTGAGGTAGATGACAGTCTGGAAGCTTTCTTAGATGCTGTCAATATCTACGACCTCGAAGCCCGAACGGACGACCGTACCGACTTCTCTGTCGCATTCTGGAACGCAGATGCGCCTCTTACGGGATTTTCGGTTCGCTGCCGACTCAGCCCCATGAATCCGTTGCTCGACGGCGGACGTACCGCCAATCTGAAGTTTGAGCAGACCGGAATAAAGTTTGCAGTTCCTACCGTCAACAAGATCAATGCTTTGCCCGAGGCACCCAACGAAGTTGCCGACCGCATGCTGATGATAGAGCGTCTGGGCGGTGTGCTGAAGTATGCCGATGTTGCCGATCGGGTGTTCCGTTGCAATCTGCTGATGATCGACCTGCACTTTCCGCGTATGCTTGCCGAGATGGTTCGGCTGATGCACCTTGAAGGTCTGACCCGTGTCAACGAACTGACGGAGCGCATTCGGGAAGTCAATCCGTTGAAGATAAAGGATGAACTGATTCAGAAGCATCATTTCTACGAGTACAAGATGAAGCAGTTCCTGATGGCGTTGGCTTTGGGGATGCGTCCTGCCAAAATCTATAACGGGACCGATTCGGCTGTCGAAGGGATGATGCTGGTCGATGGCAGGGGAGAGGTGCTTTGCTATCACCGTTCCCGTTATCAGGTCTTTGCCGATTTCCTCTATCAGAACACCCGTTTCGAGAAAGGATCGCTCGATAAGGACAAATATGGGTTCCTTGAACGCGAGAATGGCAGTTACTACTTTAAGCTGAATGTCAAAATCGGGTTGGTGAAACGATGAAGCACGAGATAAGTTGAATGCCTCTTTTTCGGGGCATTCGTAAAAAATTATAGAACTAAACGGACTCAACTTTCGCAAGCTCAAGTTGCAGTTGACGGGTAGCAGGTTGATGGGTTGACGAGACGTTTGTAGCCAGTCGCTTTAAGCGGCACTTCATCAAACGGGGCATTCCCGACCTTACAGGCTTGTTGACCGAAACCTTGTCAACTAATAAGTTGAGAGTTTGCGAAACTTAAATTAACTGATATGAACGAAGTATTGCAGAACATCAAGGCACGTCACAGTACACGTGTCTATGCGGAAAAACAAGTTTCCGAAGAAGATTTGTCTTTGATACTGGAAGCTGCCATTCATGCTCCCAGCGGTATGAATTTTCAGGACTGGCATTTTACGGCAATCCAGAATGCCGACCTGTTGCGACAATTGAATGATAAGGTAAAAGAAGCCTTCGCATCGAGCAGTAACCCCCAATGGCAGGAGCGTGGTCACAGCGCTACTTACTGCTGCTACTACCATGCGCCTACGCTGGTCATCGTATCCGGTAAGGCCGACAGCCCGCTGGCTCCTTTTGACTGTGCCTGTGCACTCGAAAACATTTTCCTGGCAGCAACTTCATTGGGCATCGATTCCTGTTGGATCAATCAGCCGGGACAGACGTGTGATATTCCGGTGATGCGCACATTCCTGACCGAAGAATTGGGCATTCCGACCGATTATCGGATTTATGGTTGTGCCGCCTTGGGCTATGCTCCGGCCGGAACTCCGGTCAAAGAACGGAAGCTCAAGGAATACACCGTGACGGTGATGCGCTAATGGCAGCGGCATCTTGGCCCCGTTTTTTTCCCTAACTGGAGAATGATTTTTTCCCAGTTAGGGAAAAATTTTTTCCTGACTATGCAGTTCTTGACATATCATTTTATCTGATTTCCACCAATACCCGATTGAATGGTCGGAGGAACGGTTTCATCAGCCGATTCCTGCCCGAATAGATATTTGAGACGGAAAGGAATATTATCCTGTACTTTTGATAAAGAAACTGCAAGAAAAATAACTTTATGTTTGCGAAAATATATATCTTTGCACGGCGAATCTTAAAAGTGTAAACTATTATGTGTGGAATCGTAGGCTATATTGGTCACAGACAGGCCTACCCTATTCTTATCAAAGGATTAAAGCGGTTGGAGTATCGCGGTTATGATAGTGCGGGGGTGGCATTGATCAGTGACGACCATCAATTGAATGTATATAAGACGAAAGGGAAGGTCGCAGACCTGGAATCTTTCGTCAGTCAGAAAGATATTTCCGGTACTATCGGTATTGCCCATACACGTTGGGCCACTCACGGGGAACCCTGTTCCGCCAATGCTCATCCTCATTATTCTTCTTCCGGGCGCTTCGCCCTTATCCATAACGGCATCATTGAAAATTACGCAGTTCTGAAGGAAAAACTTCAGGCAAAAGGCTATCAGTTCAAAAGCAGTACGGACACTGAAGTCCTGGTGCAGCTGATCGAATACATCCAGTCGGCCGATCACATTGATTTGCTGACTGCAGTGCAGCTTGCTTTGAGGGAAGTGATAGGCGCTTATGCCATTGCCGTGATGGATCGGGAAAATCCCGATGAAATCGTAGCGGCACGCAAAAGCAGTCCGTTGGTGGTGGGAATCGGTGAAGATGAATTCTTCCTGGCATCCGATGCCACTCCGATTGTGGAATATACGGATAAAGTGGTCTATCTGGAGGATGAAGAGATTGCCGTGATACGTCGCGGTCAGCCACTGAAGGTAGTGAACCTGAATAATGTGGAGTGTCCGCACGAGGTTCAGACGGTGTCGATGAATCTGGGACAGTTGGAAAAGGGCGGGTATCCGCACTTCATGCTGAAAGAAATTTTCGAGCAGCCTGCCTGCATCAACGACTGTATGCGTGGCCGTGTCAACGTGGAAGGGACCAATGTGGTGCTGTCGGCCGTAATCGATTACAAGGAACGTCTGCTGTCGGCAAAAAGGTTTATCATTGTGGCCTGTGGCACTTCGTGGCATGCCGGACTGATAGGCAAGCAGCTGATCGAGACATTCTGCCGCATTCCGGTGGAAGTGGAATATGCTTCCGAATTCCGTTATCGGGATCCGGTGTTGGGAGCCGACGATGTGGTGATAGCCATTTCGCAAAGCGGCGAGACGGCCGACACGTTGGCGGCAGTGGAACTGGCCAAAAGCAAGGGAGCCTTTATCTACGGCATCTGCAATGCGGTAGGCTCCAGCATTCCGCGTGCTACGGACACGGGTTCGTACATTCACGTAGGACCCGAAATCGGTGTGGCTTCTACCAAAGCCTTTACAGGACAGGTGACGGTGCTGACCATGCTGGCACTGACCTTGGGACGCGAGAAAGGCACGTTGGACGAAAAGCAGTACATGGCTGTCGTGAAGGAGCTGCAGCACATTCCTGAGAAGATGGAAGAGGTGCTGAAGCTGAACGATGGCATCGCCGAACTGTCGAAGATATTCACGTATGCTCACAACTTCATCTATCTGGGCCGCGGATATGCCTATCCGGTAGCTTTGGAAGGAGCCTTGAAACTGAAGGAAATTTCGTACATCCACGCCGAGGGGTATCCGGCTGCCGAAATGAAGCACGGACCGATTGCCTTGATTGATGCCGAAATGCCGGTAGTGGTCGTGGCCACACAGAACGGACTTTACGAAAAGGTATTGAGCAACATTCAGGAGATAAAGGCCCGCAAGGGTCGGGTGGTCGCTCTGGTGACCAAGGGCGACACGATTATCAGCCGGGTGGCCGACACGGTGATCGAACTGCCTGCAACCATCGAATGTCTGGACCCGTTGATTACGACAGTGCCCTTGCAGTTGCTGGCCTACCACATTGCCGTGTGCAAAGGAATGGATGTTGACCAGCCGAGAAATCTGGCCAAGTCCGTAACAGTAGAATAAGAAACGTAACTATAGAGATGGAACAACTGAAACATGAATGCGGTGTGGCAATGATACGTCTGCTGAAGCCGCTGGAATATTACGAGAAAAAATACGGAACCTGGATGTACGGTTTGAACAAGCTTTACCTGCTGATGGAAAAGCAGCACAACCGTGGACAGGAAGGAGCCGGACTGGCATGCGTCAAGCTGGAAGCCAATCCGGGCGAAGAGTATATGTTTCGTGAGCGTGCCTTGGGGGCAGGTGCCATTACCGAGATATTCGGAACGGTACAGAGCACTTTCAAGGACCTGACAGACGAGCAGCTTCATGATGCGGACTACGCCAAGCGTTGCCTGCCTTTTGCCGGAGAAGTCTATATGGGACACTTGCGTTACTCCACGACCGGAAAGTCGGGACTGTCGTATGTGCATCCTTTCTTGCGCCGGAATAACTGGCGTGCCAAGAACTTAGCCTTGTGCGGCAACTTCAATCTGACGAATGTCGATGAAATATTTGCCCGCATCACGGCTATCGGTCAGCATCCGCGCAAGTACGCCGATACGTATATCATGCTCGAACAGGTAGGGCACCGGTTGGACCGCGAAGTGGAACGCCTCTTCAATCTGGCAGAAGCCGAGGGACTGACCGGCATGGACATTACTCATTACATCGAGGAACATATCGACCTGGCCAACGTGCTCCGTACGTCGAGCCGCGAATGGGACGGCGGTTATGTGATGTGTGGACTGACCGGCAGTGGCGAAAGTTTTGCCATCCGCGACCCGTGGGGAATTCGTACGGCCTTCTGGTATCAGGACGACGAGATCGCCGTGCTGGCCAGCGAACGGCCGGTGATACAGACGGCGCTTAACGTTCCTGCCGACAATATCCGCGAACTGCAACCGGGGCAAGCCATCTTTATCAGTAAGGCGGGCAAGCTGCGTACGGTGCAGATCAATAAGCCGCGCGAGTTCCGCCCTTGTTCTTTCGAGCGCATCTACTTCAGCCGCGGCAGCGACATGGATATCTATCGCGAACGAAAGCTGTTGGGACAGAAACTGGTGCCCAGCATTCTGAAGGCTGTCAACTACGACATCGACCATACTGTCTTCTCCTTCATCCCCAATACGGCCGAAGTGGCTTTCTACGGCATGCTTCAGGGGCTGGACGACTACCTGAACGAAGAGAAGGTGCAGCAGATTGCCGCTTTGGGACACAATCCTAATCATGACGAACTGGAGCGCATCCTCTCGCGCCGCATCCGCAGTGAGAAGGTGGCTATCAAGGACATCAAGTTGCGTACCTTTATTGCCGAGGGCAACACACGCAACGATCTGGCCGCCCATGTCTATGACATTACGTATGGCAGTCTGGTGCCGGGAGTGGACAATTTGGTCATCATCGACGACTCTATCGTGCGTGGCACGACGTTGCGTCAGAGCATCATCGGCATCCTCGACCGTCTGGGACCGAAGAAGATTGTCATTGTCAGCTCTTCGCCGCAGGTGCGCTACCCCGATTATTATGGCATCGATATGGCACGCATGAGCGAGTTCATCGCTTTCAAGGCTGCCATCGAGCTGTTGCGCGACCGCGACATGAAGGACGTCATTGCCGCTGCTTACCGCAAGGCCAAGGCGCAGGCCGATCTGCCCAAGGAGCAGATGGTGAACTATGTGAAGGACATTTACGCGCCCTTCACCGACGAAGAAATCTCGGCCAAGATGGTCGAACTGCTGACTCCTGCCGGTACGCGGGCCAAGGTGCAGATTGTCTATCAGCCGCTTGAGGGCTTGCACGAAGCATGTCCCAACCATCCGGGTGACTGGTACTTCAGCGGAAACTATCCCACACCGGGTGGCGTGAAGCTGCTGAACAAGGCATTTATCGATTACATCGAGCAGGTATATCAGTTTTAGCTTCAATCCCCGGCTCCCTCTCCCAAAGAGAGGGGGAGGAGGAAGCATATCGTATGATACATATAATTATTATATATACAACTATATCTTTTATATATACAACATGACTAATCAGCATTCAACCCATTTACATTCTTCCTCCCCCCTCTCTTCGGGAGAGGGGAAGGCGGTGAGGCTCTGCCTCTCCGACGGTACCGTTTTCCGCGGCC
>CABROZ010000061.1 GCA_902472795.1 uncultured Bacteroides sp.
GATATTTCAGCATGCCCGACGTGTTGAACATCTGACGGCTGAGGTGCGACATGTTCATCTTCATGGCATTCATCTGGATCTGGAAGTCCAGCCGGTCGTTTAACTTCTGTCCGTAGCCTATCGAAGCCTCGTTCAGCCGGCCGATGCCGGGCAGTGAAGTCTGGCTGCCTGCCCCCGTCAGATAGCCCCTGCCGAGGCGTGTCATCACGCCCCCGGTGCTGTAGTCGCCCCGGTAGAGCGGCGAAGGATTGGTGTAGTAAGGGATGACGGGCATTGCATCGAGCGAGAATCGGGGTGTCGGTGCGGCCACCTCGGGCATGCCAAGCCCTTGTTGCGAAGGCAGATCCGGAGCAGCCTTCACTAACTCCATCAGGTCGGGAGCCACGATTTTCGGGGTATTCACCCGCGGAACATACGGCAGTTCGCCGTTTCCAAAATCAACGCGAAGCGTGTCGCGGGGTGCATCCTCCGCCCCGGCCTGTGCCCACGCGCCATGCGGCAGCAACGCCGCCAGCAGGCTGCATACCACCACTTTCAGACAGACTCTCCGTACGATGTACATATCCTCCTCCTTTCTTGTTTCGAACAGCCCGGACCGCCGCCTGCCACCTCCGGCACCTGCGGGCGAAGCCACCGCTGCCGCAGCGCGTCGGGACAGAGGCTTCCGTCGCGGGCTCTACTTACAAAAATAGCAAAATCCCCGTTTCCCTCATACGGACAGCAGCAATTTTATACATTATTCAACCTTTGCCCGCACGGGCCCGGCACATTCTACAAAAGTTAAGAGAAAGAAGCGTACGACAGCACTCTGTAAGGAATATTCTTAATCGGAAAGCAGCCTACGGCCGATTCCGTAACTGCCTGAATATGAGTGGGGTTAAAATCAGCCTATCTAAGTATAGGACTGAGGGTACCTAAGTATAGGACTGAGGGGGTCTAACTATACGACCGAGGGTACCTCAGTATAGGACTGTGACCGGCACCCTCGGTCGGTATGAGTATATTATAAAGAAAAATAACTGTCCGCAATGCAGGGAGGCGTCAGGCTGACACCTCTTCGCCCTTCAGCGTGGCCGAGCTGGCTTCGGTGATTCGCACCTGCACGAAGTCGCCTATGCGGTGTGTGCCGCGGTCGAACACCACTACCCTGTTCTGTTCCGTCCGTCCGAACAGCTGGTCGCGGCTGCGCTTGCTCACCCCCTCGACCAGCACCTCGAAGGTCTGCCCCACACAGCGTGCGTTGGCCTCGGCCGACAGGCGGTTCTGCAAAGCGATGATTTCGTTCAGTCGGCGTATCTTCACCTCCTCGGGCACGTCGTCGGGCAAGTACTTGCTGGCATAGGTGCCCGGGCGTTCGCTGTACTTGAACATGAAGGCCGCGTCGTAGGCGCACTCCTCCATCAGCGACAGCGATTGCCGGTGGTCTTCCTCGGTCTCACTGGAGAAGCCCGAGAAGATGTCGGTCGAAAGTCCGCAGCCGGGGATGATGCGGCGGATGGCTGCTACACGCTCCAGATACCACTCACGGTCGTACTTGCGGTTCATCAGCTTCAGAATGCGGCTGCTTCCGCTCTGCACGGGCAGGTGGATGTGCTTGCAGACGTTGGGCATGTCGGCAATGACGTGCAGTGTCTCGTCGCTCATGTCCTTGGGGTGCGACGTAGTGAAGCGCACACGCATGCCGGGAGCAGCCTCGGCCACCCGGCGCAGCAGCATCGGGAAAGTCACCACCTCCCCGTCGGCGCGCTCGAAACGGTACGAATTGACGTTCTGCCCCAGCAGGGTCACTTCCTTGTAGCCTTTCTGCTGCAGGTCGGCCACCTCGCGCAAGATGCTTTCCACGTCGCGGCTGCGTTCGCGTCCCCGCGTATAGGGAACTATGCAGTAAGTACAGAAGTTATTGCATCCGCGCATGATGGACACAAAGCCCGAAATGTGATTGCCGCAGATGCGCGAAGGCACGATATCGCGGTAGGTCTCCGTGGTGGACAGTTCCACGTTGATGGCTTTCTCACCCGCCTCTACCGCCGCAATCAGGTCGGGCAGCGTCAGGTAGGCATCGGGACCCGCCACCAAGTCCACATGATGGTTGGCAATGAGGTCTTCCTTCACCCGCTCGGCCATGCAGCCCAGCACGCCCACGATGAGCCCGCGATGCTTCTTTTTCATCGAGTTGAAGAACTCTAAGCGGTTCAGAATCTTCTGCTCGGCATTATCGCGCACCGAGCAAGTATTCAGAAACACCGCATCTGCCTCGTCCAGCGTCTCGGCCACTGAATATCCGGCCATTTTCATGATCGACGCAACCAGCTCACTGTCTGCCACGTTCATCTGGCAGCCATACGTTTCGATGAACAACTTCTTGTTGTCACCGGCAGTTGCAGATTTTAAGTCTGCTCCCGTTTGATTTTCCATTATTCTTTAAGTTTATGATTTCGCGAGCAAAGATAATGAAAGCTTCGCCAACTCCCATCAGCCCCCACCCCATAAAATAGCAACACAACCGGCGTGCGCGCCCACACACTGACAAAACACCAATGACAGCCTCCATTTTTCCCTGAAATCGGCCGAAAAGAAAAGAAAACGAAACAGAAACACCCCTTTCGAGAGCCATTTTCATAATTAATGTTAAGGCAAAAAACATTTTCTAAGCGTTAATTTGGTAAAAAAAGAATTATTTTACATTTTTGTGCAATGAAAGAAACATTAGATTTTTTCATAGTTAAGGTTTAGGTTAAAAAAATTAAGGGGAGCTGTGAAGCTGCCCTTTTTTATTGCCCAAATGTTAGGGGCTATCAGATTAATTGACTACCTTTGGCGGTGAAAAACAAGCATGCGTATGGAAGATATCTTCAAGTTTCTGTTAGTGGCAGGAATCATCGTGGTCGGAATCGTCAAGCAGTTCAGGAAGGAGGCCAGGAATACCGAAGCTCCTCCTGTGGACGAAAACGACATGCCCCTGCCCCACGAAGCCAATCCGCTACCCGAAAACTGGGGAGGAGAAACCTACGGAGGATACATCCCCGAGGGACCCAAACCGGAAGAGCGCGTCCAACCCGCCCCCCAGCAACGGAAAACTTCCAGACCCGAACCATTCATCCCGCGAAGAGACCGACAGACGTCATCGCACCGGATCAACCCGACTTCACAACCCACCGCCCCTCCGGCACCTGCCGGACAAGAGGCCGACCGTGCCGCTACCGACTTCGACCTGCAGTCGATAGAAGAAGTGCGGCGGGGCATCATCTGGGCAGAAATACTGAACAGGAAATACTGAATACGGCTGCCGACACCGGCCACACGCACACAGAAGCCGACCTTACACGACCAAGGCCCGACAACGCCGGAGTGGAAACGGATGCCTGCAACACCCAATCCCGGAAATCTTTAACATCAAAAATATAATAGAACAATTATGGCATTTAATTACATTTCAGCAGAAGAAGCTGCAAGCCTCATCAAACATGGCTACAACATCGGTTTGAGCGGATTTACGCCCGCAGGAACAGCCAAAGCCGTTACACACGCTCTGGCTGCCATCGCCGAAGAAGAACACGCTAAGGGAAACCCCTTCCAGGTAGGTATCTTTACCGGTGCATCGACCGGTGATGCATGCGACGGCATCCTGTCGCGCGCCAAGGCCATCCGCTACCGTGCCCCCTATACCACCAACAAGGACTTCCGCACAGCCGTGAACAACGGTGAGATTGCCTACAACGACATCCACCTCTCGCAAATGGCACAGGAGCTGCGCTATGGATTCATGGGCAAAGTGAACGTAGCCATCATCGAAGCCTGCGAACTGACTGAAGACGGTAAAATCTACCTCACTGCCGCCGGTGGTATCGCTCCTACCGTATGCCGCCTGGCCGACATGATCATCGTCGAACTGAACGCTGCACACAGCAAGGCAGCCATGGGTCTGCACGACGTCTATGAACCCCTCGACCCGCCTTACCGTCGCGAAATCCCCATCACCAAGCCCAACGACCGTATCGGCCTGCCTTACATCCAGGTTGATCCCAAGAAGATTGTGGGCGTGGTAGAAACCAACTGGCCCGACGAAGCACGCTCCTTCTCGGCTGCCGACCCCGTAACCGACAAGATCGGACAGAACGTAGCCGACTTCCTGGTACACGACATGAAGCGTGGTATCATCCCGCAAAGCTTCCTGCCGCTGCAGAGCGGTGTGGGCAACATTGCCAATGCCGTACTCGGTGCACTGGGACGCGACACTACCATCCCTGCCTTCGACGTATATACCGAAGTAATCCAGAACTCCGTCATCGGCCTGATTCGCGACGGCCGCGTGAAGTTTGCTTCAGGATGTTCGCTCACCGTTACCAACGACTGTCTGAACGGCGTATATCAGGACATGGACTTCTTCCGCGACAAACTGGTACTTCGTCCGTCCGAAATCTCCAACAGCCCCGAAGTCATCCGTCGTCTTGGCGTTATCTCCATCAATACCGCCATCGAAGCCGACATCTACGGTAATGTCAACTCTACCCACATCGGCGGAACGAAGATGATGAATGGTATCGGCGGCAGCGGCGACTTCACACGCAATGCCTACATCTCTATCTTCACCTGCCCGTCCGTTGCCAAGGAAGGCAAGATCAGCGCCATCGTCCCCATGGTATCGCACGCCGACCACAGCGAACACGATGTCAACATCATCGTCACCGAGCAGGGTGTGGCCGACCTCCGCGGCAAGAGCCCGAAGGAACGTGCACAGCTCATCATCGAGAACTGTGTTCACCCCGACTACAAGAACATCTTGTGGGATTACCTGAAACTGACCGACGGCAAGTCGCAGACACCGCACGCCATCCGCGCTGCCTTAGGCATGCACGCCGAGTTGGCCAAGAGTGGCGACATGCGCAACGTTGACTGGTCGCAGTATAAATAATCCATCCACCGACGAAAACAGACAACGGGCTGCAAGTGGTCAGGCAAAATGCCTCGACATTCACTTGCAGCCCGTTTTTCTTATCCGGCCGGAAACGGCATCAGTTGCCGGTGCCCGAAGTTGACTTCTTGCCGGTAACCGTCTTTACCACCTCCAAACAGACAGCATCCTGAAAGGCCCGTGCCTGTCGTGCCGAAAGCGCGTTCTGCGTCATGATGGCAAAGGCCACCCAGTGTCCGCCTTTCGTCTTCAGATAGCCGGCCAGCGCATTGATGCCGGTATAGGAGCCTGTCTTGGCATGTACCTGCCGGAAGGCCGGCGTGCCGTATCCCATGCGGTACTTCAACGTGCCGTCCATGCCGCTCACAGGCAGGGCCTTGTAGAGCGGACCAAAGATGTCGGTGCGCGAATAGGCGTAGCGCAACATGGCCACCAACAGCTCGGGCGAGAGGTAGTCGTAGTGCGAAAGGCCGCAACCGTCGGCCAGTCTGTATTGGGAAGGATTCAGCCCGATCTTCCGAATCAGTGCCCGCATGGCGTCCAGCCCGTCGTTGGCAGAAACGCGTTTCTTGCCCGTGGCCAGTACGCCCGCGCGGCACAGCATGGCTTCGGCGTTCAGATTATCGCTCTCTTTCAGCATCACGTTGAGTACAGTCTGCATGGGGGTTTCGTGCCGTGCCAGCCTTACGGCCAGCGAATCGTGCGGCAGTTCGCCGAAGCTGTAGGCCGACGCAATGGCTTCGCGGGTGCTGTCGGCAACGGACATACAGCGGATACCCGCTTCCTGCAAGCGCTCCACAAAGACGTGCATGAACATGCGACCCGAATCGAACAGGTTGAGCGACCGGGTTACTGCGGACTGCACATTGCCACGCAGGCTGACACAGTTACCGTTCTCCAACCAGTTGCGATCGACCTGCAAGGGACCTGCGGCAGAGTTACGGCTGCGTGTCCGGTTGTCCAAAGTATAATAGGTGGAAGTCGGACTGCATTCGACTCGTGCCGCCAAGCCGCGTTCGGCAGGACGCAGCGTGACTTGCAACACACCCTTGTTGAGCATCAGCGGCGAAAGGTAGGGCTGAAAGGTGGAAGGGGTATCGTCCCACAACCAGCCTGTCCCCCAATAGAGCGAATCTTTCATCGACACATCGCCTACAATGCGTCCGTCCAGCACACGGATGCCCCGCTCTGTCAGTCCGCCAATCAGCTCCTTCAGATCGGTTTCGTCCAGTTCGGGGTCGAAACCGCCCACGACGTACAGGTCGCCCTTCAGCGTATCGCCCACGATGCGCCCACGGGTCCACAGTTCGGTGCGGAAAGGTTCGTCGATGCCCTGCTGCGACAGGGCCGTAATGGCCGTCATCACCTTCATGGTCGAAGCCGGGCGCGACAGCTTGTCGGCCTGATATTCGTAGAGCATACGTCCGGCAGTAAGGTCGTAAATGCAAAGGCCGGCATGGGCACCGGCGGGCAACTCATACTTCAACAAGGTATCGATGCGCGAGGCAAGTGTCGCCACACTGTCGGCCTGCTGTGCAGAGGCACGGTGCGCAAACAGCCAAGAAAACAAAAGCAGGCAACACGCCTGCAGGATAATCCGCTTCATAGTCATCTGTGATATTCAGTGAAGCAAATGAAGCAAAAAGCCGACGAATACGCAAGCAGAAGCAGGGCTTTTTTGCGGCACAGGCCGGAGTTTCGAAGAAAAAAGGCTGGAGTTTCGGTAGAAAACGCCCCGAGTTTCCGTAGAAAACCCGCCGGGTTTTACGGGGAAATGCCCGGGGTTTCGGGAGCAAACGGCCGGGGTTTTATACAGGGGGAAAAAGGGGTTCTGAGAGACACTTGCACGGCTCGTGCAGAACACAAGTACGGCTCGCGAGCCGTGCAAGTGTGGCTCACGAGCCGTACAAGTGTCTCTCAAACTCACAGTGCCTCGCGGAAAATCTCGCCTACCGTGGGATGCGGGAAAACAATCTTTTTCCACTCTGCCACAGTCAGTTTCAGTTCTATCGCCATACCTGCCAGGGTGATGATTTCGCTGGCCGGGTTGCCCAGCACGTGTGCACCCAGAATGGTGTTATCGTCGGCAATCAACAGCTTGCATACTCCGTTGACACCTTCGTTTTCGGCCACAAAACGACCACTGTAAGCCATCGGCAACTTGACCACACGGCACGCGATGCCTTTCCGTTGCAGCGACTCTTCGGTCTCGCCCACGCCGGCTATCTCGGGATTCGTATATACCACACCGGGGATGGCACGGTAGCTCATTGCGTCTTCCCTTCCGGTAATGTGGTTGACCGCTACCTCGGCTTCGCGCACGGCAGTATGTGCCAGCAGCGAGAAACCAGTCAGGTCGCCACAGACATATACGCCCGCCAGGGATGTCTGCATGTGTTCGTCCACCACGATGCTGCCCCGTTCGGTCTTCTGCAGCTCCAGATTTTCCAGTCCGAAACCTTTCGTCACCGGACGACGGCCCACACTCATCAGCAACCGCTCAGCCACAACCGAACCCTCGCCCTCAGCGTTCTCGTAATTCACCTGTACCTGTCCGCTGCCGTCTTCGGCCATTGCCAGCGAAACAACCTTCGTACTGAGCATGAACTTCACGCCACGCTTGGCGTACTCGGCACGCAGGAGGGCCGAAAGCTCCTTATCCATACCGCCCAGAATCTCGTCCATCATTTCGACAACCGTCACCTGCACGCCCAGACTGTTGAAGAACGAAGCAAACTCCATGCCGATGACTCCGCCGCCGATAACGGTCAGCGACCGGGGCAACTCCTTGTTGTCGAGCGCATCGCGGTGCGTCCAATAAGGCACGGCATCGACTCCCGCAATGGGCGGAATGAAGGTCTCCGAACCGGTGCAGAGCAGCAGGTTGTCGCACTCATAGACCTCTTCGCCACAACGCACGTGGTTCTTGTCCACCACTTCGGCCGCGCCGGTCACTATCCTGACGCCGTGGGCGGTCAGTTTTCCCTTCACACCCAGCACCAATTTGCGCACCACTTTCTGCTTGCGGGCAATGATTTTGGGCAGGTCGAACCCGACGTTCTCTGCCGAAACGGCATACTTCGCCGCATGGCGTGCGCCGTCGTACGTCTTGGCCGAATACAGCAATGTCTTGGTAGGGATGCAGCCTTCGTTCAGACAGACGCCTCCGAGGCTGTTTTTCTCGAAAAGTACCACACTCATTCCTGCCTTTCCGGCAGCTTCGGCAGCCGTATATCCCGCAGGACCTCCGCCGATAATGGCAATTTGATATTTATCCATGGCATTTTAACGTTTTAAGATATTTGCTCGCAAGATACAACAAGTATTTCAAATACGGGCAGCATAGCCACGGATTTATTTGTCGCACGCCTGCTTACCCGCAACCTGCATGGACGAACAGTGCTCTGCCAGTTATCAAAACATACTTCATCCATCAGCCATAAACCCATGCAAATCATACAGAAATCACTTTAGCAGTCATCCCCTTTTACTCATTTTACAATCCATTTCCAAGGGAACAAGAAATGGACAAATAAAGGGAAAAAACAGACTATTTAAGGCATTTCTTTCGGTAAGCCAAAGGAAACACCCCGGTCGCCTTGCTAAACAGGTGGGAAAAATAAGCATAATCATCTACCCCAAGATCGTTCGAAATCTCCTGAATGCTTCGAGACGAATAGACCAACATGCGCTTGGCACACAATATCAGTTCGTTCTGGATGTACTTGCTGACATTCATTCCCGTCACCGACTTCAGCACTTCGTTCAGGTGAAGCAAAGAAAGATGAAGCTGCGAAGCGTAGCTGGACGGACTGCGATTGGACGATATCTGCTTATCGAGCAAGTTCCTGAACTTGACGGTTACCTCGATGTCGCGACGGGTAAAGCCGGAACTGTCCAATCCGCCTTTTATGATTTCGGCCACGATACTTATGATGACAGACACCATCGCCCGAACGACAAGCTTCGACACAGCCCCACTGCACTGTTCCATGCGGGGAGAAAGCAGCCCGACAATCTGCTCCAATTCAGCCCGCTGCTGTTCGCCAACCGAAAAAGGAGCCATGTTCAAGGCATATTCTCCGAACACCATCCGGCAGGTACTATCGACAAAAGCACTGTCTATCCGTATCATCATTCCCTCTACCTCCCCGGTCTCCACAAACCGATACGCCTGCCTGAAACCTATAAGCAACATCTCATTCTCCGAACAACAATATTCCTTGAAATCAATGTTCATGCGACAACTCCCTTTTTTAATCAGCAACATCGTATAACAACTGTCCTGAAAGGAATACTCGATCGGTTCTTTTACCAATCCGGCATCAATGGTACGGATGCTGACTCCGCACTCACCCGACTGATTTGCTTTATGTAAAGGAAGATTAGCCATTGTTTTCTGTATTATTAAGTTCTGTCATTGTTTTCCGCTTCTCCAGCACCCGTATGAATTCTTCTTCATCCGTCGGTTGCAAAGCATCGTGTTTACCATCCTTATAGACTATCAGCACATAGCGCACCAGCGCATGCCCGGCCACCGGTACAGACGACCTGCGCTCGACCGACACCACCTCGAACAACGAACGCTCGCGAAGACGCGAAAAACGCCCTTCATAAATCAGCAGACGGCCGTCGGTGGTCAGCGTATACGTAGTGTGAATAATCTTTTCGATGAAATGAAGCAACAGAATGCCCCACAGGACAGCTATCAAAATGTACTTCACCCACAGGCAATAGACCAGCATGAAGGTAAACAAAAGTAACGCCAAGTAACGGCCCGTAGCAATGCGGGCATGGAACACTCTATCCATAGTTTCTTTGTTTTTTGCGGTAAAGGTATGTATTTTCAGCAGGAAAGCGCACAAGCAATGCACTTATTTTGTAGTTTTGCAATTGCTAATAATATACATTATGGTAAGAAAGTTCGATTTCCTCGTCATCGGCTCAGGTATAGCCGGTATGAGTTTTGCCCTGAAAGTGGCGGAAAAGGGGACGGTAGCCCTCATCTGTAAGGCCGGAATGGAAGAGGCCAACACCTATTTTGCACAAGGAGGCATCGCCTCGGTAACCAACCTGGCCGTGGATAACTTCGAAAAGCACATCGAAGACACCATGATTGCCGGCGACTGGATCAGCGACCGCGCGGCGGTAGAAAAAGTAGTACGTAATGCACCTGCCCAAATCAAGGAACTCATCAACTGGGGCGTCAACTTCGACAAGAAAGAAGACGGAAACTTCGACCTGCACAAAGAGGGCGGACACTCGGAGTTCCGCATCCTGCACCACAAGGACAATACGGGAGCCGAAATACAGACTTCACTCATCGAAGCCGTGAAGCAGCATCCCAACATCACCATATTCACCAACTTCTATGCAGTAGAAATCATCACGCAACATCACTTGGGCATCATCGTGACACGCTACACACCGGGCATCAAATGCTACGGTGCCTACGTACTGAACGAAGCTACGGGCGAAGTAGATACCTTCCTCTCTAAAGTGACCGTGATGGCTACAGGAGGTTGCGAAGCCGTCTATCGTCATACCACCAATCCGCTGGTTGCCACGGGCGACGGCATTGCCATGGTCTATCGTGCCAAGGGAGCGGTGAAGGACATGGAATTCATCCAGTTCCACCCCACGGCACTCTATCATCCGGGCGACCGTCCTTCCTTCCTCATCACCGAAGCCATGCGCGGTTACGGCGGCGTACTCCGCACCATGGACGGCAAGGAGTTCATGCAGAAGTACGACCCTCGCCTCTCACTGGCTCCGCGCGACATCGTGGCACGCGCCATCGACAACGAGATGAAACAACGCGGTGAGGACCACGTTTACTTGGACGTTACGCACAAAGATCCCGAAGAAACTAAACGTCACTTCCCCAACATCTATAAGAAGTGCCTCAGCATTGGCATCGACATAACCAAGGACTACATCCCCGTAGCACCTGCCGCCCACTACCTTTGCGGCGGTATCAAGGTTGACCTGGACGGACAGAGCAGCATCCGCCGCCTGTACGCCATCGGCGAATGTTCGTGTACAGGCCTGCACGGCGGTAACCGTCTGGCATCGAACTCGCTCATCGAAGCAGTGGTCTATGCCGACGCAGCTGCCAAACATGCGTTGAGTGTGCTCGAACGTTACGACTTCAACGACGACATCCCCGAATGGAACGACGAAGGTACCATCAGTAACGAAGAACGCGTACTCATCACACAGAGCATGAAGGAAGTCAATCAGATTATGGAGTCGTACGTGGGTATCGTACGCAGCAACGTCCGCCTGACCCGTGCCTGGAACCGTTTAGACATCCTCTACGAGGAGACAGAACGACTCTTCAAGAGCTGCAAGGCCACTCGCGAGCTGTGCGAGCTGCGCAACATGATCAATGTAGGTTACCTCATCACCAAGCAGGCCATGGAGCGCAAGGAAAGCCGCGGATTGCACTACACCATCGACTATCCGCACCATGCCGACGAGGCTGAAGGAAAGAAATAATATCCCTCTCCTCCCTCTAAAAACAGCAACCCCATTGGCTGCGGCCGTTCCGGCTCCGCCAATGGGGTTGATTGTTTATGGTAATCCGTATCTTACCAGTTTTCTTTCTTCACTTCGAAGTAAGCTTGCGGATGGAGGCAAGCAGGGCACAGCTCGGGAGCTTCCTTACCTGTATAGATGAATCCGCAGTTGCGGCACTGCCATACCACTTCACCTTCCTTGGCAAATACGGTAGCATTCTCGATGTTCTTCACGAAAGCCAGATAACGCTCTTCGTGTCCCTTCTCGGCTACAGCGATGTTGCGGTACATCAGGGCGATTTCGGGGAAACCTTCTTCATCGGCGATGTCGGCAAACTTGGGATAGTCGAGCGACCACTCTTCGTTCTCGCCGGCAGCGGCAGCCTGCAAGTTCTGGAGGGTTGTACCGATCACACCTGCGGGATAGCTGGCTGTAATCTCTACCATGCCGCCTTCGAGCCACTTGAACATACGCTTTGCGTGTTCTTTCTCCTGCTCGGCAGTCTCCAGGAAGATGGCAGCAATCTGTTCGTAACCTTCCTTCTTGGCCACGCTGGCAAAGTAAGTGTAACGCATACGTGCCTGCGATTCGCCGGCGAATGAAGTCATCAGATTCTTCTCTGTGCGGGTTCCTTTGATACTCTTAGTCATAATCGTTTCTTTTTAATAGGTTAATATACAGGTTATTTCTTATGTTGCAAATATATAAAAACAGATTGTAACGTTCCTCATCAAACTCCATCGGATTTATCTATCGGCTGATAAACGGAATCTATCGTCTGCGTACTGTAGCAATTGAGCGGCAAGGCAAAGGCCATCCCCTGCACGTTAACAATAATTGTCCGCCAAGATGCCTGAAGTAGAAACAAATCTGCGTATCTTTGGGTTCGAACAACAACTGTAAAAATGAAAAAAATTCTCCGAACCTCTGCCTTCCTGCTGCTGGCAGGCATGGCCGTCACCTCTTGCGTCATGCAACGTTCCGTTTCAGAATCCAGATCGGCCAACAATCCCGACTACCGTGTCAGCTATCTTTTCGAACACGACGGATGCCGGGTATATCGATTCTACGACTCGTGGTCGGGCAGTTACGTGTACTTCACCACTCAGGGCGACGTGACCGCCATCCCCAACGATTCCACCCGCCGGCAAACCGTAACCTACCGCCAGCGAAATGACAGCACGTTCGTGAAAAAAGGGTGTGTCAAAACTAAAAGTAACTAACATCTTGTTATTTTTAGGCACGGATTACACGGAAAAACACCGAGAAAGAAGAAT
>CABROZ010000062.1 GCA_902472795.1 uncultured Bacteroides sp.
CACGAGCCTGGTTGTTTCATGCACGGGCCTACCTTCATGGGCAACCCGCTGGCCTGTGCCTGCGCCTGCGCCTCGGTGCGTCTGCTTACCTCGCCCGAGTACGACTGGCAGGGACGGGTACGACGCATTGAAGCACAGCTACGCCGGGAACTGGAGCCTGCCCGTGCACTGCCACAGGTGGCCGACGTTCGGGTGCTGGGTGCTATCGGAGTGATAGAAACCCGGAAACCCGTGGACATGGCCTGGATGCAGCGCCGCTTTGTGGAAGAAGGCATCTGGGTGCGCCCCTTCGGACGACTGGTTTACCTGATGCCGCCTTTCGTCATCGAACCGGAACAGCTGAGCCGACTGACGGGAGGATTGCTGAAGATCGTATCGGAAATGAAATAAGGAAAAACAAAAGGAACATATGAACTTTACCCAAGAACTGAAACAAGAGCTCGATGCCTTGCAAGCCAAAGGAAACCTGCGGCGACTGCCTGCCCTGGAACATGATGGACGCTACATCTGCACCAACGGGCAGCGGATGCTGAACCTGTCGTCGAACGACTACCTGGGACTGGCGGCCGACATCGAGTTGCGGAAAGAGTTTCTGGAGACACTGACGCCGGAAACGTTTCTGCCGACATCGTCATCGTCGCGTCTGCTGACGGGAAATTTCCACATATACGACGAACTGGAGGACGAACTGGCCCGACTGTTCGGCACCGAGGCCGCACTGGTTTTCAACTGCGGCTATGAAGGAAAAGATGTTGCACCGCATACTATTTACTGCGGCTACCATGCCAATACGGGCATCCTGCCTGCCGTGGCCGACGGTCAGACCCTGATTCTGGCCGACAAGCTGGTACATGCCAGCCTGATAGACGGCATACGCCTGGCAGCACCCGCCCGCTGCATCCGCTACCGCCACAACGACCTGAACCAATTGGAGCGCCTCATAAGCCAGTATGGCGATGAATACCGGCGCATCATCATCGTCACCGAAAGCGTATTCAGCATGGACGGCGACCGCACCGACCTGCGCGAACTGGTACGACTGAAGCAGAGTCGCGACAACGTATTGCTGTACGTGGACGAAGCGCACGGCTTCGGTGTCTTCGGCCCTACCGGCCTGGGATGCGCCGAAGAAGAAGGCTGCATCGGCGACATCGACTTCCTGGTAGGCACTTTTGGTAAGGCAGCCGCATCGGCCGGGGCATACGTAGTGTGCAGCCGTACGGTACGCGAATACCTGGTGAACCGCATGCGTCCTTTCATCTTCACAACTGCCCTGCCTCCAGTCTGCATAGCCTGGACACTGTTTATCGTCCGGCGACTGGCAGGCATGAGCGAACGGCGGAAACATGTACAGCACCTGGGCGAACGGTTGCGCAGCCGGTTGGCAGAACAGGGATACACCACGCCCAGCGTCAGCCAGATTGTCCCCATGATTGTAGGGCCCAGTGCCGACACCGTGATACGAGCCGAGAACCTGCAACGCCACGGCTTCTACGCACTGCCTGTCCGCCCGCCTACGGTGCCCGAAGGAACTTCGCGCATCCGCTTCTCGCTGACAGCTGCACTGACGGAAGAGGAAATCGACCGGATTCCTCTCTGAAGCTACGGAGATTATTCCAGTTTAACGGCGATAAATTATCAGTTTAAAGGCAATAAACTGTCAGTTTAAAGCCGGTAAACTGTGAGTTTAAAGGCGATAAATTATCAGTTTATGGCGGATAACCCCTAATAAATCGGGCAGTGACAGTCACTGCAACCTGATTCAGATCATCAACCTACAAGTTCAACCAAGAAATGAAACAAGTATATATCATCCACGAAAACCATCCGAAGCTGCTGCTGTTCTTTGCCGGATGGGCGGCAGACGAGACACCGTTCAGCCACTACCGTCCGCAGGGCATGGACTTCATGCTGTGCTACGACTACCGGACACTGGACTTCGATGCATCGTTGCTCCAAGGCTACGCCGAGATACACGTCGTAGGCTGGTCGATGGGCGTATGGGCAGCATCGCACGTTGTCCCCACCCTCGGCCTGAACATTGGCAGCAGTACGGCCATCAACGGAACCCCTTTCCCCATCGACGAACGGCGAGGCATTCCGCCTGTCATCTTCCAGGGAACACTGGAAGGCCTGACGGGGGCTTCGCTCCACAAGTTTTTGCGACGCATGTGTGCCGACAGTGCTGCTTTCCGCGACTTCCTGAGCCGTACTCCCCGCCGGCCTTTGGAAGAGGTACGCGACGAGCTGGACCGCATCGCCCGACAATATGCCGGACAGCCACATCCCACGCTGAAGTGGACCGAAGCCATCGTAGGAAGCAACGACCGTATCATCCCACCTGCCAACCAGCTGAATGCCTGGCACGAACTGGGCACTGCGGCAATGCAAACCGAGGATGCACATTATCAGGAATCACTCTTTAAACATTACTTGCAAGACCGATGGACAAACAACTGATCGCCGAACGATTTGCCCGTGCCCGTGCCACTTACAGCCGCGAAGCACGCGTACAGCAACAGGTAGCCGAGAAGATGATTCGCCTGCTGCAGCACACCGTGCCCGATGCCGGCTTCGACCGCATTGCCGAGTTCGGCTGCGGTACGGGACTTTACTCGCAACTGCTATTCGACACCTGGCATCCGTCGTTGCTGCATCTGAACGACCTTTGCCCTGAGATGCGCTTCTGCCTGACGGAACTGACCGGCAACAACGGTGTCTGCTTCGAAGCAGGTGATGCCGAAACCTGTCCCCTGCCCGACCGTCTGGACCTGCTGACCTCGTGCTCCACCCTGCAATGGTTCGTCGCACCAGCCGATTTCTTCGGCCGCAGTACCGCCCTGCTTCGTCCCGGCGGCGTATTGGCATTCAGCACGTTCGGGCTGCGCAACCTGCACGAGATACGCACACTGACCGGCAACGGACTGGAATACACGCCCCCCGAACAGCTGAAAAAGGAACTGGAAGCCGCAGGTTACGAAGTGCTATACCTCGAAGAAGAGGAAGCTGTGCTGCACTTCCCCACACCCATCGACGTGCTGCACCACCTGCGCATGACCGGCGTCACGGGAACCGAGAAGCACACCTGGAGCCGCGGACGCCTGCAAACGTTCTGCGACGAATACTGCAACTGCTTCGGATCGACCGAAGGAGTCAGCCTGACGTACCAGCCGATTTATGTGATTTGCCGATACAAGCAATAAAAAGAGTGTGTTTAATTAAGAATAAAAGAGAGGGACGCATGGACTTTTCAGGCACGGATTACACGGAATTTCACGGATTATTATTACCCTTTTTCTACCTCCGTGTTTTTCCGTGTAATCCGTGCCTGAAAAAGCAGCCCTCTAATATCACACGCACCCAACACCAACTTAGTACTTAAAAACATTCAATTATGAATACGAACAACATCTATTTCGTCAGCGGCATCGATACGGATGCCGGAAAATCGTACTGCACCGCCTGGTATGCGGAGCAGCTTATCAAGGAAGGCAAACGGGTCATTACCCAGAAATTTATCCAGACAGGCAACGTAGGTCACAGCGAGGACATCGACCTGCACCGCCGTCTGATGGGTACCGGCTACCTGCCCGAAGACAAGGAAGGACTGACCATGCCCGAAATCTTCTCCTATCCGGCATCGCCCGACCTGGCCTCACGCATCGACCGGCGTCCTATTGACTTTGCCAAGATAGAACAAGCCACGCTGAAACTGGCCCGCCGCTACGAGACCGTCCTGGTGGAAGGAGCCGGTGGCCTGATGGTTCCGCTGAAGGACGAGTATCTGACCATCGACTACATTGCCGAGAAAGGTTATCCGCTGGTGTTCGTCACCTCGGGCAAATTAGGCAGCATCAACCACACCCTGCTGAGTCTGGAAGCCGTAGCCCAACGGGGCATCGAACTGCATACCGTACTCTACAACCTGTACCCGACCATTGAGGACACCACTATTCAGGAAGATACCCAGCAGTACCTGCAACGCTACCTGACCCGCCACTTCCCTGCTTGCCGTTTCCTGACGGTGCCCGTGATGGCGACGAAGTAAGAAAAAGCGAGGACAGACAGTACAAGGTGTGGACGAAAATTCGTACTTTTGCACGTAACATCATTCAACTATCGCAAACTCAATGGAAACATTTGCCATCAATTCTACCGAACAATATCTGCTGACAGCAGCGGGCATTCTGTTAGTCGTCCAGCTTATCTACTATCTTGTCCTCTACAACCGCATCGGGCGACGAAACCGGAAGGCGCAGCGCAACGAACTTCACTTCACTCAGGAACTTCCACCTCTGTCGGTCATCATCTGTGCACGCGACGAAGCAGAGAACCTACGCCGCAACCTGCCTGCCATACTGACGCAGGACTATCCGGAATTTGAAGTGATTGTCATCAACGACGGGGAAAAGAACGAAAGCGAAGACTACCTGCTGCAACTTGAGGAGCAGTACCGCAACCTTTACCACAGCTTTGTACCCGACTCGTCGCGCTACATCAGTCGGAAGAAACTGGCCGTCACACTGGGCATCCGTGCTTCACGCTACGACTGGCTGGTGCTGACCGAAGCCAACTGCCAGCCTCAAAGCAACCAGTGGCTACGGTTGCTGGCACGCAACTTCACCCCGCATACCGAAGTTGTATTGGGCTACAGCGGCTACGAACGCGGGAAAGGATGGCTACGCCGATGCTGCGCTTTCGATGGTCTGTTCAACACCATGCGTTACTTAGGTTTTGCCTTGGGCGGACATCCCTACATGGGTATAGGCCGGAACCTGGCCTATCGGAAACAGCTCTTCTACGATCAGAAAGGTTTCTCCGCCCACCTGAACCTCCGCCGCGGCGATGATGACCTGTTCGTCAATCAGGTGGCTCATGGCGAAAATACCCGGGTAGAGACCGACCCGGAAGCCATCGTGCGGATGCAACCCATCTACAGGGGCAAGGACTGGCGCGAGGAAAAAATAGGTTATGCATCGACTGCCCGACAATACAAAGGCCTGCAACGCTGGCTGGCAGGATTAGAGACTTTTAGCCGACTGTTGTTTTATGCCGCATGGCTCAGTATGACAGTCATGGGTATCTTGAACTTCCACTGGATGGTGGCCGGCATCGGTGTGTTGCTTTTCCTGTTGCGCTTTGCCGTACAGGCGATTGTAATAAACACAACAGCCCAATCGCTGAACGAAAAATATCGCTACCGGCTGACACTCCCCTTGTTCGACCTGCTGCAACCCCTCCAGTCGTTGTGGTGGAAACTGTGCTACCTCTTCCGCGACAAACGGGAGTTTCTGCGGAAATGAGCCTACACAACCCCATCCGACTGAACAGGAAACAGAAAGACACGGGAAAAGGTAAACGACGGCGGCCAACTTTATGAATAAACAGAAAAAGAATAAAACCATAAGAATATGAACCCGAAACATGCACAACTGACAGCCCTCATGACGGAATACAATGCCGGCGACCCGAAGCGTATCCAGCATCTTATCAAAGTATTCCAACTGGCTTCCGTAATCGGAACACTGGAACAGGTGAACGAAGAAACTCTGTTCGTCCTGGAAACCGCCGCCATTGTACACGACATAGGCATACGCATCTGCGAACAGAAATATCACCTGTGCGACGGTAAGCATCAGGAGCTGGAGGGTCCGGCCGAAGCCAGAAAACTGCTATCGGCAACCGGAAACTATACAGAAGAGCAAATTGAACGCGTCTGCTGGTTAGTGGGCCATCATCATACGTACCAGAACATCACCGGAGCCGACTATCAGATTCTGGTGGAAGCAGACTTTCTGGTGAACATCTATGAGGACGAACTGTCGGCAGAGGCTGTCGGAAAAATCAAACAACACATCTTCAAGACTGCGACAGGAATCAGACTTCTGGAAAACATGTACGAAAAGAAATGATGCCCGCAAGGAGCATAACCCTATAAAATCGGATAAAGCGATGGAATATACCAACGAATCTGTAAGAAGACAGGACCGGCTGCTGGACGAAGAACGTGCCTGCACACTGCTGAGAGAAGGAGAATACGGCGTACTGTCCATGGTTGATGAAGACGGGAATGCTGCCTATGGCATCCCCGTGAACTTTGTATGGGACGGCACAAACGCCATTTACCTGCACTGCGCTCCCCAGGGACGAAAGCTACGCTGCATCGCCGCACACCCGGATGTATCATTCTGTGTGGTGGGAGCCACCCATGTTGTCTCGCACAAATTCACCACCGGCTATGAAAGCATCGTACTGGATTGCCAGGCTCATACCGGATTAGACACCGAAGAGCGGAAGCATGCCTTGCAACTGTTGCTGCAGAAGTATTCGCCCCACGACATGACCGTGGGGCTGAAGTATGCCGAAAAGTCTTTTCACCGCACCGAAATCATCAAGCTGGAAATCCGTCGGTTCAGCGGGAAATGCAAACAGGTGCAGCCGTAAACCCTTACTCGTAGCGCATGGAACTGGCCGGACGGATGCGGGTGATGAGGTACGAAGGTCCCAGCAGCATCAGCACCGAAGCCAGCAACGTACCGATATTCAGCAGCAGGAACAGCCAGATGTTGAAAGACACGGGGACCGTATCCATGTAATATGTTTCGGGGTCGAGCTTGAAAAGTCCGAAATGACGCTGCACGAAGTAGAAAGCCAGTCCGATGACATTGCCCCACAGCATGCCTTTCCCGATGAGGAAGACGGCAAACCAAAGGAACAGTCGGCGTATGGTATCGTTATTGGCTCCCAAGGACTTCAGTACACCGATCATCGACGTACGCTCGATAATGATGATAAGCAAACCGGAAATCATGGTGAAGCCGGCTACACCAATCATCAGTACCAGAATCACCCAGATGTTGACATCCAGAATGCCGAGCCAGGCAAAGATGGAAGGATTGAGCTGTTCGATGTTGCGCACGCAGTATTCTTGTCCGAAACGGTCGATGACCCCGTTCAGATCCGCTCCTATTTCATAGGTTACATCTTCCAGCTGATCGTAATCATACAAAGTCAGTTCAATACCACTGACCTGATCGGCTTCCCATTTATTCAGCCGGTTTACCAGGCACAAATCGGTCAGCAGAAACAAATCGTCGTACTCGGCAAGGTTAGTCTGGTAAATGCCTACCACCTTCAGCCTGCGGGCACGGATATTGTCCTGTATGTAGTAGGTATCGATCTTGTCACCTACTTTCAGCTTCAGCTTGTCGGCAAACGATTTTGATATGACCACCTTGTTGGAAGAGGCAGAATCGCTGAACTGGGGCAACTCGCCTTCTACCAAGTGTTGGCGGAAAAAGGAAGTATCATACTCCGGTCCCAATCCCTTCAGCAACATGCCCTGAAAGGCTTCCGCAGTCTTTACCATCCCCATCTTGGTGGAATAGCGCTGTACATGGCGCACCTCGGGATAATCGGACAACACCGCCATCAGACTGTCGTCGGCCACTACCGGAAAAGTCTCATAGGAACGTGCTACCTCCAGATTGGTGATCTGTATGTGCGAGCCGAACCCAACTATTTTCTCGCGCACCTCACTTTTGAAGCCCACAATGACCGAAACGGTAATGATCATCACCGCCAATCCGATGGCAATACCGGTCATGGCTATCAGCACAGCAGGACGGGAGACCTGCCTGCCGGCATCTCCTCCCCGATAAATCCGCCGGGCCAAGAACAAGGACAGACTCATTATTCCACTCTCCCCGGATAGGCTTCAAGAGCTTTTTGCAAGACAAAAAGCGCACGCGTCAGGTCTTCTTTCTTCAGTACGTAGGCTATACGAACCTCGTTGCGACCGGCACCCGGAGTGGTATAAAAGCCGGAAGCCGGAGCCATGAACACCGTCTGACCTTCGTACTCGAATTCGGACAGACACCAGGCACAGAACTTGTCGGAATCATCCACCGGCAACTTGGCTACCGTATAGAATGCCCCCATCGGGATAGGCGAATAAACTCCCGGGATGCGGTTAAGACCGTCGATGAGGCATTTACGACGTTCTACATACTCGTCGTACGTATCGCGCAGGTAGTCTTCATCGGCATCGAGTGAAGCCTCGGCAGCTATCTGACCGATCAACGGAGGACTGAGGCGTGCCTGACAGAACTTCATCACGGCATTTCGGATTTCCTTGTTCTTCGTGATCAGGGCACCGATACGGATGCCGCACTCCGAATAACGCTTGGATACGGAATCGATAAGCACCACATTCTGCTCGATGCCTTCGAGATGACAAGCCGAAATGTAGGGCGAACCGGTATAGATAAATTCACGATAGACTTCGTCGGAGAAAAGGAACAGGTCGTACTTCTTCACCAAGTCGCGTATCTGGTTCATCTCGCGACGGGTATAAAGATAGCCGGTCGGGTTGTTGGGATTACAGATCAGGATGGCACGGGTACGCTCGTTGATCAGCTCCTCGAATTTCTCGACCTTTGGCAGCGAAAAACCTTCTTCAATGGTGGTGGCAATGGTACGTATCTTGGCACCGGCCGAAATGGCAAAGGCCATATAGTTGGCATAAGCCGGTTCGGGAACAATGATTTCATCGCCGGGATTCAGACAGGCCATAAACGAAAAAAGTACGGCTTCCGAACCGCCGGAAGTAATGATGATGTCGTCGGCTGTCAGATGTATATTGAATTTCTCATAATACCCCACCAACTTTTCGCGGTAACTGCGGTATCCCTGACTCGGACTGTATTCCAGCACCTTTCGGTCGATATTGCGTATTGCGTCAAGCGCCACTTGCGGCGTAGGCAGGTCGGGCTGTCCGATGTTCAAATGAAATACATGTATTCCCCTTTGTTTGGCTGCATCTGCCAGAGGAGCCAGCTTACGGATCGGTGAAGCGGGCATCTCTGTTCCACGAATAGATATTTTAGGCATGACTCGAACTTTAAAATCTTCTTCTATTATTCAATAATTTGCATTCTTTTGTTTTAAGGGTACAAAATTAGCGATTTATTTGAAACCAAAGGAAGCTCCAGACATAAAAACTTTAAAAACCTTATCTATATTAAAAACGTTATGCAAAATAAAAAAGAAAGCCTTACCTTTGAGTTAGTAAACCGTTAATAGCTAAAAACCGAAAATAATATCATGGTCCTAAATCTGATTACATTTGCATCTACACTGCACAGGCAAATATCCATTCGCAGTTCGCACGAAACGGTATTGACTGAACTTGAAAAATATTTCACTCTAAATTTCATTGACTATCAAGATATTGGGAAAGTAACATCCGATGACTTCTGCCTGTTGTTCATTGCAACCGGAGGAGTCGAGCGGTTGGTTATCCAACATTTCGAGTCGCTGCCACGCCCTGCCATCCTGCTGGCCGACGGGATGCAAAACTCACTGGCCTCCGCCCTTGAGATTTCGTCATGGCTACGGGCCAGAGGCATGAAAAGCGAAATACTGCATGGTGAACTGACAGAGATTGTGAAACGCATCTTCGTGATGTACAACAACTTCAAGGCACAAAGGCAGATTTCCGGATCACGCATCGGAGTGATCGGTACACCGTCAAGCTGGCTGATTGCCAGCAATGTGGATTATCTGCTGGCTAAACGGCGATGGGACATTGAGTACGTCGATATTCCTTTGGAACGTGTGGCCGAATATGCCAATGCGCTCTCTGACGACGAAGTGGGTGAAGCTGCCGCCAAGCTGGCCGGAGAAGCTTTAGCCTGCCGGGAAGCATCGGCCGACGACATGCTGAAGGCCATGAAAATCTACAGAGCAGTGAAACGGATTGCCGAAGAAGAAAGGCTGTCTGCACTGACACTGAGCTGCTTCAAACTGATTGAACTGACCGGATCGACCGGATGTATGGCCTTGTCGCTGCTGAACGACGAGGGCATCATTGCCGGATGCGAAGGCGACTTGCAGTCGGTTTTTACCATGTTGGTGGTAAAAACCCTTACGGGAAAAGGGTCATTCATGGCCAACCCTTCCATGATCAACGCACGTACCAACGAAATCGTATTGGCCCACTGCACTGTAGGATTGAAACAGACCGAGAAATTCATACTTCGCAGCCATTTTGAAACGGAACAGAGTATCGGCATCCAGGGATTGCTGCCTACGGGCGACGTGACCATCGTCAAATGCGGAGGCGAATGTCTGGACGAATACTACCTGACCACCGGCACACTGACCGAGAATACCAACTACATCAACATGTGCCGCACACAGGTACGTGTCCGACTGAACTCACCTGCCGATTATTTCCTGAAGAACCCATTGGGAAATCATCACATCCTGCTGCATGGCAACTACGAAACCATATTCAACGAATTCTTCCAAGTGAATGCCTGCAAACGGACGGAATAAGATATTTTCCCTAAAAAATAAGAAAGAAAAATTCCCCAGTTAGGAAAAAATATTTTCCTAACTGGGGAATATTTTTTTCCTAACTGGGAAAAAATAACACCTTCTTTATCAGCGTGGACTACTCGTCGTGCAACGCTTCGGCGGGCTGCACTTTCATCGCCTGACGGGCGGGATACCAGATACCGGCCACTATCATCAGAGCCATCAGCAGCAACGCCACACAGAAACATCCCACAAAACGCGCAGTTGAAGCATCGATCAGCGTATGTACCGTCAGGTCGGCCAGCTGGATGTTGAGAGCAATGAGCAAGGCCGGAACGGCTGCCAGCAGCAAAAGTGCAAGACCTTCCAGCAGGAAATACCCCATTACCGTGCGACGACTGCTACCCATGGCCATACGCAGGGCCACCTCGCAACGACGCTTGCGAGTGCGATACCAGAAAGTAGCAAACACACACAGGAAGATATTGAACAGGAAAAAGGCCACCACTGCATAGACCGTATTCAGGTAGTTCACTGTGCCCTGCTGTATGTCGTAGGCTTCTTTCATGTCATCGTACGAACGGATGGTGTTCAAGTAGAAGATGCCCCGGTCGAACACCGGCTGCATATCCTTGCGGAAACGCTCGGCAAAACCGGCTACCTGATCGGGAGCAACGCGTATCGCCACATGCTGCCACCAGAAAGCCTGCTGGGCAGGCAGATAGATGAACGGTTCGTAGCGCTCGTAATCGTCCAGCTTGTGCCGGGGCAGGACAGCAGCCACCCGATAATTGGTCACCGGATTATCCCGCTTCAACCAGTAGGGATTGAAACAGGTCTTGCCTACAGCGTCGGCCACGTTGGGCTGATGGAACAAGGAATCTGCCAAGTCCACACTCATCAAGGCCGGCATGGGATATTCAGCCGGCGACCAGTGAGCTTCGTCTAATTGTCCGACAATGGGTTTCAGGCGGAACACCTTGAAATAAGAAGGTGTGACATAACGGATGAAACACGACACCACATGCGCCGAATCGGTATGAGAGGCATAACCCTCTAACATTGCATCGCCCGTATAGGGAATGCTGCCGTGATAGGCACAGACTTCCTCCACGCCGGGATAGTCCTTAATCAGGTTGTACAGGTAAGCGAAATCTTTCCCCGCCTGCTGGTTGTCGGCATCGTTGATGACTTCCAATGGTTTGTCCCCCACGGTCAGGTCGAACACACACGACGTGTCGTAACCCTTGGGCTGCCAGGCAGCTCCTTCGTAATTATACACTAAATCGATGCCATACCACAGCAGTACGGTTACGATACACAACTCCACCCACAGCCATGCGTTGGCACGTCGTTGGTTCCACATCTGTCTGTATATTTGTCTCCACATAATCTTATTCTCCTCCCGTTAATGTGTATGAAATGTTGCGGTGTACCGCTATCCAGGCAGGCAGCAACGTGGACAGCGCGTTGAACACCAGACACGCCGCCAGCACTGCCACGAACAACGAAGGCCGCAGCAGCAAGTCGCTACCCAATATGATGCCTTCCAGTTCCACTCCGCCCGTACCGAACAGCCACGTACCGCCCGCCACCACCAGCACACACGACAACGCATAGCCCAGCACACCGCCTATCAAGGTGGTACACAGGCTCTCGGCAAACAAGTGACCGATGATGTTGGCATTAGAGGCTCCATAAGCCTTGCGGATGGCTATCTCGCCCAGGCGACTCTGCATCTGGGCATGTACCAGTCCCGATATGCCCACGGCAGGCACCACTAACAGAATCAGCAGCAACAGCACATAGACCAGACTGGCACTGATACTGCTGTCGCGGAAGAAGGTGTAGTCCGTATGTGTATAGAGCCGCGGATCCTTCAGGATATACTCCAGCCCTTGCTTGTTGAGCTGCTCCATCCGCCGGTTCACTTCGGTACGTACTGCGTCAGGCGATGTGCCGGGCGACAGATGGAGGACGGCATAGCGGAAGCCCAGCAGACCGGCAGTAGCGAGGTTCGGATCGAGGTGCTCCTCATTCATCAAGGTGAAAGGTTCCCACACGTCGGCATAGGCGGTCTGAAAGATGGAGCTGACGTCACGCACCACACCCACTACGCGCGCCTCCTGAAAGTCCAGCAACAGTTGCTTGCCCACTGCACCGGCAGCTCCGCCAAACAGCTGTCCTGCCAGCCGCTC
>CABROZ010000063.1 GCA_902472795.1 uncultured Bacteroides sp.
TTCGATTTCTTCCTTGCTCAAGCCGCTGGAAGCTTCGATACGGATTGCCTGTTCTTTACCTGTAGCCTTATCCTTAGCAGATACCTTCAAGATACCGTTTGCATCGATATCGAATGTAACCTCAATCTGAGGAACACCACGACGAGCCGGAGCAATACCTGTCAGGTTGAACTGACCGATTGACTTGTTCTGAGCAGCCATAGGACGCTCACCCTGCAGTACGTGGATGGTTACCTCGGTCTGGTTATCGGCAGCCGTCGAGAAGACTTCACTCTTCTTGCAAGGAATAGTCGTGTTGGCATCAATCAGTTTGGTCATTACACCACCCATGGTCTCAATACCCAATGTCAACGGAGTAACATCCAGCAAGACGATGTTGCCCACACCGGCTTCCTTATTCAATACGGCACCCTGAATAGCAGCACCTACGGCTACAACTTCATCGGGGTTAACACCCTTCGAAGGAACTTTGCCAAAGTAGTCCTGAACCAGTTTCTGAACGGCCGGGATACGAGAAGAACCACCTACCAGGATTACTTCATCGATATCGGAAGTGCTCAAACCGGCATCGCTGACTGCCTTCTTACACGGCTCCAAGCAAGCCTGAATCAAATCGTGAGTCAGTTGCTCGAACTTAGCACGAGTCAAAGTCTTAACCAAGTGTTTAGGCACACCACCTACCGGCATGATGTACGGCAAGTTGATTTCGGTAGAAGTAGAAGAAGACAATTCGATCTTCGCCTTTTCGGCAGCTTCCTTCAGACGTTGCATTGCCATCGGGTCGGTTGTCAGATCGGCACCTTCGTCGTTCTTGAATTCCTGTACCAACCAGTTGATGATAGCCTGATCGAAATCATCACCACCCAGGTGAGTATCACCATTGGTAGAAAGCACTTCGAATACACCACCACCGAATTCCAGGATAGAGATATCGAACGTACCACCACCGAGGTCGAATACGGCAACCTTCATATCCTTGTTGGCCTTATCCACACCGTAAGCCAAGGCGGCTGCAGTCGGTTCGTTTACAATACGTTTAACGTCCAGACCAGCAATCTGACCGGCTTCCTTCGTAGCCTGACGCTGTGAGTCGGAGAAGTAAGCAGGAACGGTGATAACGGCTTCTGTTACTTCCTGTCCCAAGTAATCTTCGGCTGTCTTCTTCATCTTCTGAAGAATCATTGCTGAAATTTCCTGCGGAGTGTAGTGACGTCCGTCGATGTCAACACGCGGCATGTTGTTATCGTTCACTACCGGATAAGGTACACGAGAGATTTCTTTCTGTACCTGTGACCAATTTTCACCCATGAAACGCTTGATGGAGTACACCGTACGTTTCGGGTTTGTGATAGCCTGACGTTTGGCAGGATCACCTACCTTACGTTCACCACCATCTACAAATGCCACTACGGAAGGAGTTGTACGCTTACCTTCGCTGTTGGCGATTACTACAGGTTCGTTGCCTTCGAATACAGCAACACAAGAGTTTGTAGTTCCTAAGTCAATACCAATAATTTTTCCCATGATCGTTATTTTTTTATTTGTTATTATTCAGTTGATTTCTGTCCGCCTCATCGGCAGACGCCTATTAAAGGACAAACGTTGTGCCAAAGGGGGAAACAGATACCAGACCTCCTTTTGTGTCACTTTTTACCGTCATTTTGGCAGAAAGAGCGACTATCAGACTGACGAAAAAGCTGTTACGGGCATTGAGCGGCAGCAACCCTACGGCCGGAAGAGCTGCCGTCATTTCATTCCACTTAGCAAGAGAAAAGACGGAATTAGCATCATTTATCCAAAGGAAATAGAAGAAACTGTGCGTGCTGTCACGAAGAATCACTACTTTTGCAGCCAAATTTCAAAAAGGCATAATAATATAATAACAATGAGTACATCCAAACATCCCAAAGGGCTCTACCTGATTTTTGCTACCAGCACGGCAGAGCGCTTCAGCTACTATGGCATGCGTGCCATCTTCATTCTGTTTCTTACCCAAGCATTGCTTTTCGATACCGAAAGGGCTGCCTCCATCTATGGCAGCTATACGGGGCTGGTTTACCTGACACCGCTTATCGGCGGCTATGTAGCCGACAAGTACTGGGGTATCCGGCGCTCCGTCTTCGGGGGAGCCGTACTGATGGCAATCGGTCAGTTTCTGATGTTCTTCAGTGCCTCGACTCTCGATGCAAAGGAATTGTCGTGCTGGCTGATGTACGGCGGACTTACCTTTCTTATATTAGGTAACGGATTCTTCAAGCCTACGGTATCGTCGCTCGTCGGACAGCTGTACGAACCGGGCGACCGTCGGCTTGATTCGGCTTATACCATTTATTATATGGGTGTCAACGTCGGTTCGTTTCTGGCTCCGCTTGTGTGCGGATACTTTGGCGAAACGGGCAATCCTCAGGACTTCAAATGGGGCTTCCTGATTGCTGCCATCGTCACGGTATTCACTGTGGTGCTGTTCGAGTCACAGAAGAACCGATACCTCAACGGTCCCGACGGACAGCCATTGGGCATCGTGCCCGATGCACGCAAGGAGACGGAAGGCAAAAAGGCCCAAACACCGACGCCGGAAGAGGCCCGACGCAAACGCCGCAACCTGTGGATATGCTGCGCGATGGCCGTTGTGCTTGCCTTGTTCTTCTACTGGTGCTTCGGCAACGACTGGATCAGCATCGGCATCTTTACGGCCTGCATTGTTTTCCCGGCCAGCATCCTGATGGACGGTTCGCTCACCAAGATAGAGCGCGACCGCATTTGGGTGATTTACATCATCGCCTTCTTCGTCATCTTCTTCTGGGCAGCCTACGAGCAGGCCGGCGCTTCGCTCACGCTGTTTGCTTCGGAGCAGACCGACCGTGTCATCTTCGGCTGGGAGATGCCTGCCTCGTGGATTCAGTCGTTCAATCCCTTCTTCGTCGTCATTCTGGCAGCCATCATGCCAGGCGTATGGGGAGCATTGGCTCGCCGGCACATGGAGCCTTCTTCGCCCACCAAGCAGGCCATCGGATTGTTGCTCCTGTCGTTGGGTTATTTGGTCATCTGCTTCGGAGTGAAAGACGTACAACCCGGCGTTAAGGTAAGCCTCATCTGGCTGACGGGCCTGTACTTCATCCATACGATGGGCGAGATTGCCCTTTCTCCCATCGGGCTGTCGATGGTGAACAAGTTGACACCCGTCCGTTTCGCTTCGCTGATGATGGGCATCTGGTACCTGTCCACGGCCACGGCCAATAAGTTTGCCGGTACGTTGTCGGGGCTTTATCCCGAAGCCGGAAAGGTGAAAACGCTGCTGGGTTACCGCATCGAGACGATGTTCGACTTCTTCATGGTGTTCGTTGTCATGTCGGCCGCGGCATCGCTCATCCTCTTCCTGCTGTCGAAGAAATTGCAGAAGATGATGCATGGAGTGGAATAAAATCGCTACCTTTGCATCAATTTAAGATTCACAAGCCCCATGGATAGCATACAGATTAAAGACAAGAAGTTCACCGTCTCCATCAAGGAGGAGGACATATTGAAAGAAGTGAGCCGCGTGGCCGACGAAATCAACCGTGACCTGGCCGGCAAGAATCCGCTCTTTCTGAGCGTACTGAACGGTTCGTTCATGTTCACCGCCGACCTGATGAAACGCATCACCATCCCCTGCGAGATATCGTTCGTCAAATTGGCTTCGTATCAGGGAGTCGCATCGACAGGCGCCGTCAAGGAAGTCATCGGCATCAACGAAGACCTGAGCGACCGCACGGTGGTCATCGTGGAAGACATTGTGGACACAGGCCTCACCATGCAACGCCTGCTTGAGACGTTGGGCACCCGCGGGCCCAAAGAGATACATATCGCTACCCTGCTGGTAAAACCCGAAAAGCTGAAGGTGAACCTCAATATAGAGTATGCCGCCATGAGCATCCCCAACGACTTCATTGTGGGATACGGATTGGATTACGACGGATTCGGACGAAACTATAAGGACATTTATACGGTAGTAAACGAATAAACGTATGAGTCCTATCTTCAAAAGAGAAGAAGGTTTCTGCTTCAATTTGCAGAACACATCGGCAAGCGTATTAATGATTAATGCGCAAGGCATCATGCTCTCGGTCTTGGGTAACGACTACTTCATTTCGTACAACCGTGTACCCTGGCTGAAAGATGCACGTATATCAGACGTACTGAATGTCAAGATGTGCGGACAATCTGCCATCGAATGGGAAGCCTTGGGAATTGATCTGGAAATAGAAAGCCTGAAACATCCCGAACGCTATCCGCTCATTATGAAACGGAATCCTCTGGATACAATCAGTTAATATTTACAATTACATTATAAACATTTAATCACTAATCAAAAACAATGCTGAACATTGTAATTTTCGGTGCCCCCGGTTCCGGTAAGGGCACACAAAGCGAGAGAATTGTAGCTAAGTATGGCATTAACCACATCTCCACGGGGGACGTGCTGCGTGCCGAAATAAAGAACGGTACCGAGCTGGGAAAGACAGCCAAGGGATACATCGACCAGGGACAACTCCTCCCCGACAACCTGATTATCGACATCCTGGCTTCCACGCTCGATAGCTTCAAGGATTCGAAAGGCGTCATTTTCGACGGCTTCCCACGTACCATCGCACAAGCCGAAGCATTGAAGAAGATGCTGGCCGAGCGCGGACAACAGGTGAGCATAATGCTCGACCTCGACGTGCCCGAAGACGAACTGATGAAACGCCTCATCCTGCGCGGACAGCAATCGGGCCGTGCCGACGATAACGAGGAAACCATCAAGAAGCGCCTCACCGTTTATCACAGCCAAACCGCTCCGCTGATCGACTGGTACAAGCAGGAAGGACTCTACACCCACATCAACGGACTGGGCGAGCTGGAGACTATCACGGCCGATATCTGCAAGGCTATCGATGCTGTGAAATAAAAAGGAACAAAATACGGGGCTGAATGCTTGGCATTCAGCCCCTATTCATACCTTCACCGTCAATACTCCCAATATTCCTTCAACACCCATTCATCCGACTCACTTTTAAGTAGCCGCATCAGGGCAGGTTTATGTTCTATGCCCACGAGCACCACCAACCGTCCGCCTGGGAAAGCAGCAACCGTCCGCCGTATATTAGCAGCCATTATCTCGTTCCGTTTCCACCAACGCGCCGCCCATAGCTTGGCAAACTCCAACCAATGAGAAAGACTTGGTGTATGCTCCACCACGGAAACCAGTTTGGGATAAAGAATCCGTTCACGCAAAGAAAGATAACCCATCGTCATGCTGGAATTCATATCCCTTGCCGAAGCAAACTTCATACCATTATAATCCATCACTTGAAGCACCAATTCTACGTCCTCTTGCGCCCGCTTGTCTAACCTGCCTTCTCGGTAACACGTCAGCACATCAAGCCACATACTATCCTGCCTTTCAAAATAGCGATGCTCACGATACCACGCATTACGCCCCGACACATCAAACGGACGCAACAAGGCTCCCTGCTCCGTCTGATAACGATGCGCACCAATGTTTTCATTCGTGGAAAGCAGATCGGGAAAACGCTCCAAGTCGAAACGGAAGTCACTGTCAAAAAATGCAGTGTCCAATTCTATCAGTACCACATCAGCATCCGCTTGGCAAAGAATCCGATAGACGGTGTCGCTATCAAAATACGAACGGGGACTGTGAACAGTACCCACAATGCAAAGTTCCGTCTTCTTCTGAGCCTGTGCCATGTACAGACAACAACTCAACAACAAACAAAAAAGTATCCTCAGTTTCATCATCTTATTTTCTTTTCAATGTTCAGCTCCGTCCACTCCACCCTGTCAGGCACCAGCGTGCGCCCCGTCACCTTGCCGTTCTGCTCGCGCTGATATTCGGGGATGAAGCGCACCTGCAGTTTCGAGAACTGCTGACCCGATACTTCTTCGGGCGTATCCACCCCCTGCCCTTCGGCACGACCAGTCAGGTAGAACGTGCCTACCCCTTTCAGTTTCACCGAATAACCTGCCTCCAGCATACTGCCAAGCACCTCACCCAGCCCCACCAGCACGGCATACGTATCGCCCTTGCTGACGGTCGAAATGCGCGAAAGCCGTTCGGCCACCTGATCCGTATCCATGGTTCCTACCGTAAACGAACGCGGATACCACTTGCCGTTCATCTTCTGTTTCTTGTAAAAAGCCATATCTTTATCATTTAAATGTTATTGTCCACTCCTCCTCCACCGCCGGCTTGGCCATCCACGTCTGCCGACCGTGCAGGGCTTTCCTTATACCTTTGACTAAAATCATCCGGGATGATTGGTAGAATCATCCGCAATGATTATAGGAATCATCCCGGATGATTCCTCCCTCACTTGCAAAGATAATATACGAAAGGCAGATATGCAAGACGGATGAGTCAGTATCATAGCATTATAGGAAATTATTTGTATCTTTGCAGAGGAAAATCTTCATTCCCTATTCATTATTTTTAATTCAGACATTATGGCAGAATCGAACTTTGTAGATTACGTAAAGATATATTGCCGCTCGGGCAAGGGCGGACGGGGCTCCACACACATGCGCCGTGCCAAGTACGTGCCCAACGGAGGTCCCGACGGCGGCGATGGCGGACGCGGCGGACACGTCATCCTGCGCGGAAACCGCAACTACTGGACCTTGCTTCACCTGCGCTACGACCGCCACATCATGGCCGGACACGGCGAAAGCGGATCGAAGAACCGCAGCTTCGGCAAGGACGGCGAAGACAAGGTCATCGAAGTGCCCTGTGGCACCGTGGTGTACAACGCCGAAACGGGCGAGTACATCTGCGACGTCACCGAGCACGGACAGGAAGTCATCCTGCTGAAGGGCGGACGCGGCGGACTGGGCAACTGGCACTTCAAGACAGCCACCCGACAGGCACCGCGCTTTGCGCAACCCGGCGAACCGATGCAGGAAATGACCGTCATCATGGAGCTGAAGCTACTGGCCGACGTCGGACTGGTGGGCTTCCCCAACGCTGGCAAGTCGACCCTGCTCTCGGCCGTATCATCGGCCAAACCGAAGATAGCCAACTATCCGTTCACCACGATGGAACCCAATCTGGGCATCGTGTCCTACCGCGACAGTAAGTCGTTCGTCATGGCCGACATTCCCGGCATTATCGAAGGAGCCAGCGAAGGACGCGGACTGGGTCTGCGCTTCCTGCGCCACATCGAACGCAACTCGCTGCTGCTGTTCATGGTGCCTGCCGACAGCGACGACATCACCAAGGAATACAACATTCTGCTGAACGAGCTAAAGAACTTCAACCCCGAAATGCTGGACAAGCAGCGCGTACTGGCCATCACCAAGTGTGACATGCTGGACCAGGAACTGATGGACGAGATAGAGCCGACCCTGCCCAAAGACGTGCCTCACGTGTTCATCTCTGCCATCTCGGGCCTCGGCATCAATGTGCTGAAGGACATCCTGTGGGAGGAACTGAACAAAGAAAGCAACAAGATTGAGGGCAAGATAGAAAGCATCGCCCACCGTCCCAAAGACATGAGCCACCTGCAGGAAGAACTGGCCGACGAAGGCGAAGACGAAGACCTCAGCATCGAATACGTGGACGAGGACGACGTGGAAGACCTCGAAGACTTCGAATACGAAGAAGAAGACTGGGAGGACGACAAGCAATGAGCCGTCGCAACCCCGATAAACGAATGTTAGAGTATGCACTAAACGGTGCATGCCCCGACATTTTTGCTTTTAGCACCACACGCCACGGCGGCATCAGCACAGACACATACGCCTCGCTGAACTGCACGCCCTACACAGGCGACACTGCCGAAAACGTCTGCCACAATCAGGAACTGCTTCTGCAAACCTTGCCGCAACGCCCGCAGGAACTCATCATCCCCTGGCAGACACACGGCACGGCCTCCCTCGTCATCGACACCGACTATCTGCAGGCCGACCCGCAGACACGGCACGACCGCCTGCAAGGCATCGACGCCCTCATCACCCGCGAGCCGGGCATCTGCCTTTGTATCTCAACGGCCGACTGCATACCTATTTTATTATACGACCGTCAGCATCGTGTCGTCGCTGCCGTCCACGCCGGCTGGCGGGGCACAGTGGGCCGCATCGCCCTACGCACATTGGAGCGGATGCAGACCCTCTACGGCACCGAGGGCAAAGACGTGCATGCCATCATCGGCCCCGGTATCTCGCTCGCCGCCTTCGAGGTGGGCGAAGAGGTGTACGAAGCCTTCCGCGCTGCCGGCTTCCCCATGCCTTACATCGCCGAATGGAGGAACGACACCCACAAGCATCACATCGACCTGTGGGCTGCCAACCAGCTGCAACTGCTGGACTTCGGTCTGCCCGCCACACAGATAGAGACTGCCGGCATCTGCACCTACACCCGTCACGAAGATTTCTTCTCCGCCCGCCGGCTGGGAATCAAGTCGGGGCGTATGCTGTCGGGCATCATGCTGAACGCACGCTGACACAGGAAAAGACACAAGACTACCGTTCCCACCCCCGCGATGCGTCGGGCAGGCATGACAAAGCTGCACCCTTCTTCCGAAGCATCGACCGTCCCCTTTATGCACTTGACAAAGTTAAAGAAATGCTAACAATCCGGCATCACAATGTTATTTTAGCCGCTCCGTTTTAAACCTTTTCATTTTCAGAAGTCTAATAATAGAAACGATTTGTTCAACTTAAACTGTAATCATAATATCATGGAAACGTCTTCAAAACTCTATTCTCTATCCTTTGGGAATATCAGGACTTACCTGTTTGCTGCATTATTTGTCGTTGGAAACCTGGCTTTGCCTCAATTGTGCCACCTCGTACCGTCAGGGGGAGCTACCTTGTTGCCCATTTACTTCTTCACACTGATAGGCGCCTACAAATATGGTTTCCGCACCGGTTTGCTTGTTGCCATCCTTTCGCCTGTCATCAACCACTGGTTGTTCGGCATGCCGGCAGCCGAAGCATTACTGCCCATCCTTGTAAAATCGGTCACCCTGGCAGGGGCAGCCGCCTATGCGTCGAAATATACCCGAAGCGTCTCCTTCGCGGCCATCCTGTTGGCCATACTGTGCTATCAGGCTATTGGGACAGCCTTCGAGTGTGTATTGTATGGCGACCTCTACCGTGCAGCACAGGACTTCCGCATGGGCATTCCCGGCATGCTGCTTCAGTGGGTAGGCGGATATGCATTGCTGAAAGCCATTGCACGCATCTGACGACGTAGATAAAAAGAATGTATCATCATCAAACTGAATACTTATGGACAGAAGAGATTTTCTGAAAACACTGGCAATAGCAGGTGCTGCTGTCACGGTGCAACACACAGAGGCAATGGATATATTATCGCAGACACTGGCCGGCGTCGAGAATGAGAAAGTAGATCTGGTAGCCGTGATGGGAGGCGAACCGGAAGAAATGTTCCGCAGAGGCATAGCCGAGTTCGGAGGGATGAAGCACTTTGTCAAGCCCGGCATGAAGGTAGCCGTAAAGCCCAACATCGGCTGGGACAAAGTGCCCGAACTGGCAGGTAACACCAACCCGAAGTTGGTCACAGAAATCATCAAACAGTGTTTTGCAGCAGGTGCCAAAGAAGTCACCGTGTTCGACCATACTTGCGACGACTGGATAAAATGTTATAAGAACAGCGGTATCGAGGATGCCGCCAAAGCAGCCGGAGCGAAAGTGATGCCGGCGCATCAGGAGAGCTATTACCGGGAGATTGCACTGCCCCGGGGCAAAAAGATGAAAAAGGCCAAAGTACACGAAGCCATCCTCGACAGCGACGTCTGGATCAATGTCCCCATCCTGAAGAATCATGGAGGAGCCAACCTGACCATCTCCATGAAAAACCACATGGGCATCGTGTGGGACCGTGGTTACTTCCATCAGAACGACCTGCAACAATGCATTGCCGACATCTGTACCTTGGACAAAAAGGCCGTGCTCAACGTAGTCGATGCTTATCGAATATTGAAGACCAACGGCCCGCGTGGACGTTCGGCCTCGGACGTCGTACTGACCAAAGGGCTCTTCATGTCACCGGACATCGTGGCCGTGGACACAGCAGCTGCCAAGTTCTTCAACCAGGTACGCAAGATGCCGCTCGAAACCGTCAAGCACCTGTCCAACGGACAAGCTCTGAAGATAGGCACCATGGACCTCGACAAACTGAACATCAAGCGAATCAAGTTAAGTTGACTGTATTATGTTGCGTAAAATACGAATTGGGCTGTCGGTGCTGATGTTGGCACTGACAACCTTCTACTTTTTAGATTTTGCACGTCTGCTGCCCGAATCGTTCAGCTTGGTGGCACGCATCCAGTTGGTACCTGCCCTCCTATCGCTCAGTCTGCTGACAGTGTTCATACTGGTCGTACTGACGTTGCTGATGGGACGCATTTACTGTTCGGTCATTTGCCCGATGGGTATTTTCCAGGATGTCGTAAACTGGCTTTCGAAGAAGATGCCGGGCAAGAAAAAACGCTTCCGTTATTCTCCAGCCAGGAACATGCTGCGCTGGATTGTAGTGGCCGTTGTGGTCATTTCCTTTGCCTGCGGATTCACGGTCGTATTAGGATTAATCGAACCTTACAGTGCCTTCGGACGGATGGTTACCAACGTGTTCCGCCCGCTATATATGGCCGGCAACAACCTGCTCGCATCGGTATTGACCCGGTTCGAAAACTATGCGCTCTATCAGACGGATGCCTCCCTGACCAGTCTTTCGGCATTCATCATCGGTGTGGTCACGTTCGGCGTAATCGGATATTTAGCATGGCGCCATGGACGGACGTGGTGCAATACGATGTGCCCTGTCGGCACACTGTTAGGCTTTCTCAGCCGCTTTTCGTTGCTGAAAGTCCGCATTGATGCGAGCAAGTGCACACACTGCATGCTGTGCGGTACCCGTTGCAAATCGTCCTGCATAGACAGCAAGAACGGGAAAATAGACTATTCCCGCTGTGTCGATTGCTTCGACTGCATCGGCAGTTGCAAGGAGGGAGCCTTGTCTTTTTCGCTTCCATCGGCTGCCCCTAAGACAGAAAAAAAGACGGAGCAGGCAGAATCGGACGACTCGAGACGACGCTTTCTGCTGGCCGGACTGACCACTGTAGCCGCTACCGGCAAACTGATGGCACAGCCACCACAGATTATCACAAACCAGAGTAGCAACAAGCGCTATACAAGGCAGCACGCCATTACACCTCCCGGCTCGATCAGCCTGGCACACTTTCAGAAGAACTGTACATCGTGCCACTTATGCGTCAGTAAATGCCCGTCGCACGTACTGAAACCGGCCTTTACAGAGTATGGGCTGGCCGGCATCATGCAACCCACCGTTTACTTCGAAAAGGGATTCTGCAACTACGACTGTACCGTGTGCAGCGATGTATGTCCCAACGGCGCCATCCAACCACTGACCATCGAACAGAAACACCGTACACAGATGGGTAAAGTGGTGTTCATCGAGGAGAACTGCATTGTCCACCTCGAAGGAACCAACTGTGGAGCCTGTTCCGAGCATTGCCCCACACAGGCCTTGTCGATGGTGCCCTATAAGAACGGACTGACCATCCCACACGTTGACACTTCCATCTGTGTAGGTTGCGGAGGATGCGAATATGTATGCCCCGCACGTCCCTACCGCGCTGTTTACATCGAAGGAAACGAGATACACCAGCAGGCCAAACAGTTTGTCGAGAAGCAGGAAGAGCAGGTAGAAATTGATGATTTCGGCTTCTGACAAGCAGTCGGTCCATCGCACAGGCAAACCGTCGCCGGTGTGTACATCGACGGCATACGAAAGCACACTTGTCTCCCTTGCGAGCGACACTTGTACGGCTC
>CABROZ010000064.1 GCA_902472795.1 uncultured Bacteroides sp.
AGCCATGCAAGTGTTGTTCGAGGAGGTCGTTAAGAAGGGGCTGTTTAAGGGCGTAAGCAGCTTCTGCCTGTTATATCTTTTCGTATCGGTTCCTGCTTTTGTTCAGAGCAGTTCTTCCAGCGACGACATGATGCTGACGTGCGGATAGCAGGCCAGTTCGTGGGCTGTGGTTACTCCGTGTGTCACTCCGGCAAAGTCCACACCTGCCGACCGGGCTGTTTCGGCATCGACGGTACTGTCGCCAATGTACAGTACCCGGGCCTTGTCGGCCTGCAGCCGGTCGATGGCCAGCAGCAGTCCTTCGGGCGAAGGCTTGGGTTGTTTCACGTCCTCGCCGCCTACGATGATGTCGATTACCCCGTCGGGCAGGTGACGGTCGAGCAGTTCTTTGATGCGGTAGCGGTATTTGGTCGAAATGATTCCGACGTTGGCACCGGCAGCTTTCAGGGCGGTCAGAGTTTGGAGGGTTTCGGGGAAAAGAAACGTGTTGGCAGTCATGTAAACGTCGGCTTCCTTGACATACTGCCTTCTGAACTCGGCCAGGCGTTCGCTGTCGGTTACGCCGGTCAGGATGGTGAACGATTCTTCCAGCGTTTTGCCGATGGTCCGTTTGATGGTTGTGTCGGCTACCTGGAGGTAACCGTTCCGTTGCAGTACGTGCTGAAAGCAGGTGACGATGCCGCGCGACGAGTCGGCAAGCGTATAGTCGAAGTCGAACAGATAAGTTGAATAATTCATGAGTTGCTTTTTGCGGCAAAGGTAGCCTTTTTTATCGGAAAGTTATCCAAATGTCTGTGGACGGAACTTATTTGATTCGTCCGCCGCGGAGCCAGTATCGGGTGTAATAGTCTTCTTTCAGGCTGCTTACAATGACCCCACGGCTGGTGCTGGCATGGATGAATTTGCCGTCTTTCAGGTAGATGCCGACGTGTGCCACCTTCTTGCGCGAGGCACGGCTGCTGAAGAAGACGAGGTCGCCCTCGCGCAGGTTGCGGCGCAACACTTTTCGGCTTTCTTTCAGTTGCTCGGAAGTGCTGCGTGGCAGCCGTACGCGATAGACCTTGCGGTAGAGCTGGGCGACGAGTCCTGAACAGTCGGTTCCGTGCTTGCTGGTGCCGCCGGCACGGTAGGGGGTACCTATCCATTCAGCGGCCTGCACGTAGAGTTGGTGATTGTCGGTCAGCTCGATGTCCATGCCCAACTTCACTGAAGCACGGGCCAATGCCTTGTAGTTCAGCCGTGGAGCCGAAGTGTGGCAGGAGCTCAGGCCGGCCGCCAGAAGCATAAGGAGCAATATATGGCCGAGGAAGCGTTTCATTGCAGTTCGGTTTGAACGGGTTTGTTTTCTTCCTCCTTGACAGCTTCTTCCGTTTCTTCTTCTATCTCCTCTTCGACGCGGACATTGAAGTAATCTTCCAGTTCCTTTTCGGCCGAGTTGTTCTCGTTGCGGATGTCGCGGATGATGACTCCGTGTTCCAGCAGGGCTATGCGCGGGCAGATGTCCACCGTATGGTTGAGGTTATGGCTTGAGATGAGCACGGTGGCCTGGTGGTCCTCGCTATACTTCTTCAGCAGGTGCTTGATGACGGCCTGCGAGCTGGGGTCGAGGAAGTTGAACGGCTCGTCAAGAATCAGCAGCTGCGGGTAGTGCAGCATGGCCGAGATGATACCTATTTTCTGCTTGTTTCCCATCGAGAAGTTGCGGATAAATTTCTTCTGTCCCAACACCTCGTTGTTCATGAAGCGTTCGAAAGGTTTCAGCCGTTCGTCCACGTCTTCCTTCTTCAGACCATACATTTTGCCGATGAAGTAGAAGTATTCTTCGGGTGTCAGATAGTCGATGAGGAAGCCGTCGTCGATGTAGGCTCCGGTGATGTTTTTCCAGTCTTCGTTTTGCGTCACGTTGATGCCGTTGATGCAGACTTCTCCACGGTCGGCCTGCAGCAAGTCCAGAGTCAGGCGGAACAGAGTGGTCTTACCGGCTCCGTTGTTGCCTACAAGTCCCAGCATTTCACCTTTTTCTATGGTATAGTTTTCTATATCGACGGCGATCTTTTCGCCGAATTTTTTCTGTAAGTTAGTAATCTGTATCATAGTCTTTGTTTGAGCATAGATGGTTGATGATTGTTTTTCGGCAGGTTGCGCCGGTTACTTCTGACGGCTGTCACGGAATCCTTCCATGTTTTTGTACCGCCGTTTCATAAAGCGGTTGTAAACATTGCGCAGCCAGTATCGGGAGGTCAGTATGAAAGCCAGACCGATGACAATGAAAATCCAGGCGGTAGTCGTTTCGTCGGTCAGGTAGTGCAGCAAGGCCAACAGCAGCAGAGGCACGCCAAAGGCTGCCAGCGAAATCAGGTTCTGCATGCCTGTACCTACGTTTCGCTGGGTCATCTTGTTGTTCAGGTTTACCGTATGGTTGTTGTACACAGCCATCTGGAACATGCAGAAATAGACAAACCCGGGAATGAAGAAGAACCAGGAGATGGCAGTGAGCAGAGTCACCTTGCCCATGACGATGGCAGGGATAATCATAATCAGCGGGATGACTTGCCCGATGCTGTAGATGGCATATTTGGCCTGTAAGAGCGAATAGATACTCTCTTTGCGGCTCATCAGTCCGTCTATGTAGTTGCCTTCGTATCCCATGATGGTGCTCAGGAACAGAATGCCGAACAGGGTGAAATTGTACATGACCAGGAAGTCTTTCATTCCTCCCTGATAAGCATCGGTAAAGGCGATGAGGCCACTAAACACCAGAACCACGGCTCCGGCCGAGTACAGTCCGCGTTTGCAGATTTTGTTGCGCAGCAGCATCTTCAGTTCCAGTTTCATGTATTCGCCTACCTGGCCGTAGCGCTCCAGAAAACGGTATTCCGACACGTGTTTTACCTGTACGGTGGTGTCTTCCACCTTATTGATTTCGTTATAGATCAGTTTTCCTATCACGTAGCGGTCCAGCAGATAGAACAGGGCTATGGCGACCAGTGTACCGGCAAACGTAATCAGGTTGCCCTGAATGAAGCCTTCGCCCACGTTGGTGCAAAAGTCGAACAATGGACTTTCGTCGGGAATGAACATGGCAGCTCCCAATGCGGCATAAACAATGACCGGAAGCAGAAACCACCAGAAACGTTCCCCCATCAGCATGCGGCATAGCAGGAACCAATAGTTGTTGAGCAGCATCAGCAGCCAGATGCCTATCAGGTAGGTCACGACTCCTGTCACTCCGTAGAAACGTGTGATGGTCAGAATGGCAAACGGGACAAAGAAAAAGAACCAGAACAGGTTATAGGAATCCAAACCGGAACGCATCAGCAGGCTGTCGATGAGCCTGCTTCGCCGGATAGGAAGCAGCATGTAGGGTTTGACTTCCTGTGAAGGAGTCTTTTGGAAAGGCAATCGGATGATGAAGTCGAGTGCGAGGATAAAAAGCAATCCGCTGTTCATGATGTGGTAGGCTTCCCTCGAGCCTTCGCTGAAAGCGAAAGAGAACATTATGCCGAAGAAAATCAGGTAACCGGCCCAGAATACAACCATCAGGTATATCCAGAACTTGGCGAAGCGGCTTTTCTCGTACATGGGGTTACGCCTGTTGGCCAGTTTGCTGTGGCGGCGGAGTTCTAAAAAAAGATTCATGGTTTTTAATAGACAGTTATGTGCAACATTGAAAAAAAAGAGAGCGTGCCGGAAACGGGCACTGACTGCTGTTTCGGCACACCCTCTTTATGTCTTGTGCTTGATGATTCGTTAAAGGTTATTTCTGATCGGGCACTGTCATGACAACCGTAATCTTGTTGCCTTGGTTGATCAGGTCGGCAGTAAACTTCTGTACATCCTGGATGGTGACGTTGTTTACAGCTTCTTCGTAGCCTTTGGTATAATCTACACCGGTGTAGAAGTATTCGTCCAGATTGTTCAGCCAGTAGCTGTTCTCTTTCTGGTTGTCTTTGTACTTCTTCAGCATGTATTCCTTAATCTTCTGCAGATGCTCTTCAGTCGGGCCTTCGGTTGCCATTTTCTTCATCTGTGCATCGATGATGCCGTTCAGGTGATCTTTCTTGGCCGGGTCTGTCTGATAAACAATCTGCAGCATGAATATTTCTTCCGGATGTTTCGACAATTGTCCGTAACTGTTTACTCCGTATGTGCCACCTTCTTTCTCGCGAACTTCTTCAGTATAGACCATATCGAGTGCCTGTGTCAGGAAGCTCATCAGGATATTGTCTTTCAGGTCGTATTTGCACTGTCCGGAATAAAGCATGATGACGGTAGCCATCGGTGTCTGTTGCTCTTTGGCGTAGGTGTTCTCAAGGGTACCCTTGGCAATATTCATATGATTGTTACGGAATGTCTCTTTGCGTCCTGTCGAAGGCAGTGCCCCCAGATATTGTTCGATCAGCGGTTTTACCTTCTCGATATCGACGTTTCCTACAAAGTAGAAGCGGAAGTCGCCGGCATCGGCAAAACGTTCCTTATACATTTCGATGATGCGGTCGTAGTTGATCTGGTCAACCATTTCGGGCTTCATGTTGAAGTAGCGCGGATGGTAACCGTACATCATCTTCTGGATGGTATCGCTGATGCTGCTCAACGGATTCGATTCAGCACTTTCCAATTGTGCTTTGAGGCGGGTCTTCAACGATGCGAAGGCATCCATGTCCTTGCGGGGAGCCGTGAAGCTCAGGTAAGTAAGCTGCAACATTGTTTCAAAATCTTTGGGCGAGCAGCTTCCGTTGACGCTTTCCGTATTGCTGCCGACCGAGGCATTGACAGAAACCTTCTTGCCTGCCAGCATCTTGGTCAGGTCAACTTTGCTGAAGTTGCCAAGTCCTCCGGCCTGAATGACACTGTTCAGACAGCTTATTTCCAGTTTGTCGCTGTCGGGGAAGAGGCTGCTACCACCCAAGCTGACACCTTTCATCTGAATTTCATCAGCCTTGAAGTCTGTCTTCTTGATATAGACTTTCACTCCGTTCGACAGGGTCAGTTCGGTTGTTCCATAAATGTCGTTTGCCTTTTCGGAAACGATTTTGCCACCCTTCGGTGCTTCTTTCATCAGCGGCTCATTGGAAACCTTGTCAACGTAGGCTTCTACTTTCAGGTCTTTCATGCCCTTCAGTTGTGCGATGACTTCTTCTTTGGTCGGGCAAACGACACCTTCCTTGTCCGGAGCGGCAATGAATACTACCTGATTGCTGTCGGGCAGCAGTCCGCCTTGCTGGATGGCCTGGTTGATGGCCATTACAGGAATGTTCGGAGCAATCTGGTTCATGGTGTTGTATTCGAATTCGATGCCGGGGATTGGTTCGGCCATCAGGAAGTTGTTGATATATTCGTTGACGTAGGAGTCGTTTTTAGTCTTCTCGCGTTCGTTGTAGGCCGATTCCAGACGTTGCAGATAATTGGCACGGGCCCGTTCGTATTCGCTCTCGGTGAATCCGTAGCGGCGTACACGCTCCAGTTCGGTCAGACCGGCAGTCAGAGCTTCGTTGATGCCTTCAGCTTTACAGCTGATGCTCAGTGTAAAGGCGTCTTTGGTCTGTGCCAGGAAATAGTTGCTATAATAGCTTCCTGCATAAACGAACGGAGGATTGGCCGATTGGCGCAATTCGTTCAGACGTGAGTTGAGCATGCTGGTAGTCATGCTGAGCATGTATTGTTGCAGCATGTAAGCCATGTTTCCTTTAATGGAGTCGGGTGTCGGATCTTGTTTGAAGTAGATCTCAATGGTCGGGTCGTCGATTTCCTTATCCTTTCCGATGTAAACCAGCGGTTCCTTGTTGTCGGCTACCGGATAGTAGATACGTTTGGCGGGGTTGACCGGTTTTTTGATGTCGGCGAAAGTTGATTTGATTTTGGCTTCCATCTGGTCAACGTCAATGTCACCGACGATGATGATGCCTTGCAGGTCGGGACGATACCACTTGGCATAGTAGTCGCGTATGTCCTGGTAGGGGAAGTTATCAATAACGTCGATGCTTCCGATAGGCATACAGTCGGCGTATTTGTCACCGGGGTACATGACGGATTGTGCTTCGGTGTACAGACGCATGATGCCGCTGTTCCGGCTGCGCCATTCTTCGTGGATGACACCGCGTTCCTTGTCTATTTCCTTGTCAGACAGCAAGACGGCGTTGCTCCAGTCGTGCAGGATGAGCAGGCAGGAGTCTATGACACTCTGGTCGTCGGTCGGTACGTTGCTGATGCGATAAACCGTCTGGTCAACAGAAGTATAGGCATTCAGATTGACTCCGAACTTGATACCTTTGGTTTCGCACCATTGTACGATGCCTAATCCGTTTTCGTCGCCGGGGAAGTTCTTGGTGCCGTTGAAGGCCATGTGCTCCAGGAAGTGAGCCAATCCGCGTTGTTGAGGCTCTTCAAGGATGGAACCGACCTTTTGTGCGATGTGGAATTCAACACGATGCTCCGGCAAGGCATTGTGGCGGATGTAATAGGTCAGTCCGTTATCAAGATGTCCGATGCGTACATCTTTATCTACCGGGATGGGAGGCATCTGCATCTGAGCCGATGCCAGTTGGAAACTGCCGCATAGCATGATGACGGCAATTCCTAATTTACGAAATAAATGTTTCATTTCTTAATCTATTAAGTTATTCTGGTCTATCTGTCGGTGAATGGAGGAATAAATCACATGCTCCTCCAAAAATATTTTCTTGTTTCGGTTGGGCGTAGGGCTTACGGTTCCTTGATAGCTTCCCTTATTCTAACCAATTTGGTAAGCAGGCCTTCCAGCAAATCCAGTTTGAGCATGTTGGCACCGTCGCTTTTGGCCACAGCCGGATTTTCGTGGGTTTCGATAAACAGTCCGTCCACTCCTACGGCAATGCCTGCTTTGGCTACAGTTTCAATGAGTTGTGGCATTCCTCCAGTAACTCCGCTGGCTTGATTGGGTTGTTGCAGCGAATGGGTGGCATCGAGTATCACCGGATAGCCGAATGACTGCATTTCGGGAATGCCGCGATAGTCTATAACCAAGTCCTGATAGCCGAAAGTTGTTCCGCGTTCGGTCAGCATGACATGTTTGTTGCCGGCTTCTACTACCTTTTCGGCTGCGAAGCGCATGGCCAGGGGAGACAGAAACTGTCCTTTCTTGATATTGATTGTTTTTCCTGTCTTGGCTGCTGCTACTAACAGGTCGGTCTGTCGGCATAAGAAGGCCGGTATTTGCAGCATGTCAACGTATTCGGCTGCCATTTCGGCTTCGTCGGCAGCATGAATGTCGGTAATGGTGGGCACTCCGAAGGTGTCGTGCACCTTTTTCAGAATGTGCAGTGCCTTATCGTCGCCGATGCCTGTGAACGAATCCAGGCGCGAGCGGTTGGCTTTGCGGTACGAGCCTTTGAATACATAGGGTATTTTCAGCTTTTCGGTGATTTTTACGATGCGTTCGGCAATGCGCAGTGCCATTTCTTCTCCTTCGATGACACAAGGTCCGGCAATCAGGAAAAAGTTGCCGGCAGGGTTGTTTTTTAATTCTATCATAATGCTTTCATTTTTATCTGTTTAAGAATTTATGTCTGATTTCGTTCCGACCCTGTCCTGACCATTTGGCCAGCATGGGTATCGGCTCTATCAGTTGGGGATAATCAGGGTGATTGCTTCGTGCAATACTCCGATGTCTAACGGAAAATGACGGTCCAGTATGCGTCCGTCCAGATCGACAGAAGCATTTTGTGCCCGCAGTACTTTTACTTTCTGTGTGCGGTAGGGTTTTACCACCTTGTGGTTGAGTATTCGTCCCTGGATAAGCATCCACAATCCGGACCATAGTTGCAGCAATTCCGGCCGATAGATGACCGACACGTCCAACCATCCGTTGTAGGGCACCGCACTGGGAGCCTGTCCGTATCCCCAGGCACTGCCTATGCATACCGTCATGATGCGTCCGCGGATGTGTTCACCGTTTATCTTGAGGTGCATGCGGTAGAGTTTCCGTTGGAAGATGATGGATATCAGGGCCATGAAGTATGACAATGCCTTCACTCCCCAAAAGCGTTTGCACTGGTCGGTGATTTTTACGATGCGGGCTCCCAATCCGATGTTGATGGCATTCAGGAAGTAGCGCGTCTGGTGTTTCTCACCGTCGTAATAGTAGCAGGTGCCGACATCGATTTTCCGTCGTCTGCCTTCGATAATATAATCAACGGCTTCCTTGTATTCCGAACCGATGTCCCAGTATTTGGCAAAATCATTCCCTATTCCGTTGGGTATGATTCCGATGGAGATGTTCTCTTTGTCGTCTGCATCCGAGTGCATGATGCCGTTGATGGCGTCGTTCAGTGCGCCGTCACCTCCTACGATGACAATGGTGCGGTAGCCGTTGTTGGCAAGTATCCCGGCAAGTCTTTCTACCGATCCGAAGCCTTCAGATTGTACATAGTCGTAGGCTACCCCTTTACTGTCCATGTACTCTTTGATTTCTTTCCATCGTTTCTGTACTTTCCGTGTTCCGGCTTTGGGGTTGTATATGATTCCCCACTTGTTGGGTTCTACACTCATGAGCTTTTAATTTATTGTTCAATTAAACGGATTGCAAATGCTGTTTTTTCTTCCATGGGCCATTGGGCGTCTATCCAGTGGATGGTGAATCCTCGTCGTTCCATGCCTCTGAACCACGTCATTTGCCGTTTGGCAAACTGGTGGATGGCTATTTCCAGGTCGTGGAACATCTGTTCGTATGTCAGTTTGCCTATGACGTATAGCGTCAGATATTTGTACTCCAATCCATAGTAGATGAGATCTTCGGGACTGATTCCTTTGTCCAGCAGGCTGCGTACTTCGTTGACCATGCCTTCTTCCAGCCGTTGATGCAATCTTCGGGTTATTTTTTCGCGACGCAGCTCCCGGTCGATGTCTATTCCTATAATCAGACTGTTCAGTTGGGGAAAGGAACGTTCTTCAACCGGTGTGTGTGCATAATACTCTTCTATTTCGATGGCACGTATCGCCCGTTTGGCGGTGTCAACGTCGGTCGTATTGTGCAGGGTTTTATATTGTTTCAATATCTCGGTCAGTTCGTCAAGCGATTTGCCGTTCAGCCGTGCGCGCAGTTCCGGGTTCTCAGGAACAGGGAGCAGGCGGTAACCTTTTAATACCGACTCCAGATACATGCCAGTACCTCCGCACATGATGGGCAATTTGCCTTTGATCCTGACGGTTTCGTATGCTTTCAGAAAATCGCGTTGGTATTCGAATACGTTATATTTATATCCCGGCTCGGCTATGTCGATAAGGTGGTATGGGATCTGTTTACCGTTTACGGTATAGTCGGCCAGATCTTTTCCGGTGCCGATATCCATCCCTCTATAGACTTGGCGGGGATCGGCACTGATAATTTCCGTATCCAGTTTGTTGGCTAAGGCTGAAGCAAATTGGGTCTTGCCGGACGCTGTAGGACCTAATATGGCAATTAAATCATAATTGGTCATAATGGATGTTATAGTTTTGGCTTCAAAGATAAACAAAAGGACGTGAAATCAGTGTACTTGACTGTTAAAAAGGTGTTATGCGAAATATTTTCTTATTTATATGAAGAATGGAGGTGTTTGTTCTGTGTATTCGAAAAACTCAAAGTCAGTGAGGGGAATTGCATATCCTAACCAGGGCCATTCAACGTACAATTGTTCATAGTGTTTGCAGACTACCAACTCTTCATTGGGTGACAGGTTTTTCAGGAAAGAATAAGCATCCAATTTTATTCTGAGAACGGCCATCTTTTTTTCTTGTTTTACTAATATGGAGAAATACTTACGGGTAAGGCCTACATCCAAAATTGCGTATTCGTCTTCTAAATATTCTACGTGTAAAGCCTGACAAAGGTTGTTCGAAAAAATCTCCATTGCGCCTTTTTTGTCGAACTTGTATATTAAGTGTGCCCATACTTTATCCTGTTGGTTGCTTGTTTGCTCCAGTCTGATCCGTTTCAGGTTATGGGGGAAGTGGTAGATGTTATCGCATTCTTCATCGAAAGCTATAAGTATTTCGTCCGAATCTTCCTTATATTTATATAAGGCATAGCTGATTGGAGAATTGTCTTCTTCAGGAATGGGGAGTAGAGAGATTTGTATAATGGCATCATACTCGTCGTTTTCCCATTCTTTGTTCCAAAAGGCTATTGTGTAAAACTTCTGTGGTATAAATGTTTCGTTGTCTTTCCCTATCTTCAGTTCCTGTACTATATAGCTGCCGTGATAAATGGAGTCCGATTTCCGGCACATGAATATCCACAGCTTTTCTCCTTTGCCAAAGTCCTTACCGGATTGGCGCCAATAGCTGATGTCGCCCCATTCGGTAAACACTGTGCTCTGTCGGAGAGCCGTATTTATGAATAGAGGGTCGGCATAATATTGTAATATCATCATCGGGTTATCTATCAATCCCCAAAGACATGCCGGAGCAATTTTTAGTAGCGGTTCGGTTTTAAGAGCTTGTATGGCTTTATAGGCCGTTTCATTTTCCGGATGTACAGAATGGAAGAATTCATTCAGATCTATGATGAGGTCGCATAGTGTTTGTTTGAAGTTGAGGCGATAGGGGTCTATCCCTTTTACTGTCACATAAAATAGCATGAGCATGCCATAGTATGTATTTTCATCCAAAAGTTTCAGTTCTTTCAGCTGTGGAACGACTTCATCTTTAAATCTAACCGGAAACAACGAATAATCTTCGTCAACCAACGCACAAAGCAAATGCTCTGCCCACATGGGATTTAGTTTTTCAATCGGGTAATCTGCCATCAAATTACATAGCCATTTGCCTTTTTCGGTGATGAGGGCGATTTCTGCCATTCGTTCGTCCGATAAGCCGAAAACTTCGCAAATGTCCTTCCATACTTGTCCGACAGTGTCGTTTTTTACTGTATTGTTTAGTAGCCTGTATAGGGTGGTTCGTCCTTTGTAGCCCAGTTTTGCGGCCAGAGCGGATGGTGAAGGTGCGAATAACCGTTGTTGTATCAGATACTTCAGTATGTCCAATTGGTTGTCAAACATGGCGGGTTTTGTTTCAATATATCTGTGTTTTGTTACAAAAAAGTGGTGGCGGAAAAATGTAGGATGAAATCTTTTGGTGGGTTTTGCTAATTCCTATACTTTTGCACCGGCGGGTGTAAAGGTAAATAAAAATCCCTAAAGAGCGTCATGTGAAACAGAAAAAATGTATCTTTGCAAAGCAAGGGAAGAGAAATACCCTTGCGAAAGTCGAAAGTGCGTTTTATCAACTTTGGTCTTAAGAAACGAAATCGCCAATTTCTAAATCACTCAGACGGACTAAGGAAACATGACGCTCATCTGTATTGTCAATGCAAACAAGTGTATGGCAAGTGTTTGTCGTATGCTTATTGCAACTGTGATACGGCGTGGGATTCTTGTTTTTGCTTGTCTCTGAGTTGGCGTTTGGCGATGCCTGTTTCTTGATGAGCGGAAGAGAAGTCCTCACGCCTTTTTTATTAATAATGCCGGATTCAGAGGATTTGCCGGCGGTAAATTGGGAATACGATTATGCGATAGATTAATTCGGATGCAATAAAGAAACGTTTTTGAGACGTATAACGTTCTTTTCCCAAAACAGAATCGGAAATTATAGCAGTTAAAGAGCGTCATATTGAACAAAAAACGTATCTTTGCAATACCCGGGTGCAGGAGGGGATGGATTCCGTC
>CABROZ010000065.1 GCA_902472795.1 uncultured Bacteroides sp.
TGCTGCTTGGTCCTCCGGGAGTAGCCAAGTCGATGATCGCCCGACGACTTAAACTGGCTTTTGCCAACGCTTCTGCTTTCGAATACCTCATGTCGCGTTTCTCTACTCCGGACGAAATATTCGGCCCCGTCAGCATCAGCCTCCTGAAGGAGAAGGACAGATATGAGCGCATCGTAAAAGGTTACCTGCCTACAGCCGACATCGTTTTCTTAGACGAAATATGGAAAGCAGGCCCTGCCATACAAAATACTTTGCTGACAGCCATCAACGAAAAAGTATTCCGCAACGGCGATAAGGAACTCAGACTGCCCCTGAAGTTACTGGTAGCGGCAAGCAACGAACTGCCGGCACACGGCGAAGGCTTAGAGGCACTTTGGGACCGCTTTCTGATACGTATTATCTGCCACAGCATTCAAGACGAGAAGACTTTTCACCAGATGCTGCTTGACGAAACAGAGGTGAACACGATACCGGTATCTCCCGCTCTGCCTATTACTGAGGAAGAATATGCAGAATGGCAACAGCAAATCAGAACCGTAACCATTTCTTCTGCCATCCTGGACCGTATTTCCGAAATACGCTACCGTTTGTCCAGCGTAGAAATTCCGCAAAGCGACCTCCGACGAAACATTTACGTCAGCGACCGACGCTGGAAACATATTATCAGGCTGTTAAAGGCATCAGCCTTCCTGCACGAGCGAACCGAAGTCTGCCCTGACGACCTCATCATCACCTGTCACTGCCTGTGGAACGAACCCGACGAACTGCCTGCTATACGATCGATAGTCATTCAGTCACTGTTTTCCCCGCAAGAGAAAGAGATAAAGTCCATCAGCCAGGCTCTGAAAGCCGACCTGAGAACCTATTCCGCCCAACTGGCCTTGGAGAAAGCCCGTCGTAATCAAGACCATCGGGACGACAATCTGCTGATTGTTGACCACTTCTACTTTCAACTCGAGAACCACGGCACGGGGAACACATACATCTTCCTGTCCGACTTCATGGGTATGAAGAATCATCAGCCGCAGGATGCTCCGCATACCGGCGTCATTTACACCGACCCGCTTCATCCGGAACGTACCCTTATCCGCACCTTTGCCGACATCAACCGAATGAAGGTTAAAGATGCCAGACAGGTGCGCCTCTACCGCGACGACCACTACCTGTACATCGACGGAGTACGTTACAGCCTGCGACACCTCCGACCGGGCGAACAGCAAACAGTAGGCAAACCGCTGAAACCGACTGTCAACCGCGACTACGAGGCTGAACTGGAAGAAACCAACAATGCCATCGGCCGGCTGACCCAACAACTATCCACCAACCTGTTCCTTTGCGACGCCGATAAAAAGGAAATTGAACAACATGTGGCAAACTTGCGCAAACAGATTGCATTTGCCCGGGTGGATGTCCGTAAACTGTTGTACGGCGATGAGGCATGAGCCACTTTTCTATACCCGCTTACTGGACCACTACCTGAAGACCGGCGAATTTCTGGAAACAGGCAGCACCGAACCGCTCTATGGCTATCTGCGTACAGTCATGGAAAATCCTGTCATTAAGGTACAAGTGATGTCCGATGAAGTCTGTGCACGTGTCTTTTACGACACGTTAAGCCAGTTCATCCAGCAAAACCTGAATCGGGAAAAATACAACTTCCAGCGCAAACAGTCGGAAGAAAAGAGCCGACAACTCATCACTCAGTGGACTCACGACCGCAAACGGGACGGCTGGCAAGCACTGGTCGAAGAGCTGGACTCCAAATACGGCAACTATGGCTTCAATGCTCCCTTCTACCGGCAATCCTTCGGTCGAGATGGGAAAGCCGACGACGACATGCTGTGGGAAAAACTGGCTGAAGACTGGGAAGAAGCCATCCAACGCCAGTTGGAAGAAGCAAGAGAAAACGAAATAAAAAACCTTCGGGAAAGCCTCGAACGCCGTATCTCTTCCAACCTGAAGAACATCCCGGCCTATATCGAAAAGAACCGGATAGAGAAAGACGAATTCATGCAAGCCTGGGGCATGATGAACGGACTGTGGAACACCAGCGACTTCGAACGGATACGCAAAATTGTACGCATCCAGAAAGATTTCCCACAGATAACCGAAGTAGCCAATGTCATGGGACGGATAGCCCACGATGACGGGAAAGAGCGCATCCGCCTGACCGAAGGTGATGCCGACCGCCTGGAGCATGCCTCACGGTGCGACATTGCTGGCATCACCATCAGCAACGACCTGAACAGTCTGCTGCCCATCGAAATAGCTTATTGTTCAGACAGCGAATTAGAAAGAATATTCATAGACAAATACCTGACCCGAAAGTTACAGACATTCCGCTATCAGTCCGAAAACACACAGCCCGCCCGCCGCCTGCAGACACGTCCTGCCCAACGGAAAGGACCGATGATAGTCTGCCTGGATACATCGGGCAGCATGACGGGCATGCCCGAACGGGTAGCCCATTCTACCTTAATCAAGTTATTAGAAATAGCCGACCGTCAGAAGCGCGACTGCTTTCTAATAGCTTTTTCCGTATCCATACAGCCTATCGATGTCCGCAAAGAGCGGGCCAATCTGCTCAGTTTCTTCAGCCGGACAGCCTGTGGCGATACGGATGCCGGCCGCATGATGCAGAAAACCTTCGAACTGCTTCAGACGGGAACCAACTATCTTAATGCCGATGTCCTTTGGATCAGCGATTTCCGTATTCCCCTTTCATCCGCCTCACTCTTGCATCAGCTGCAGGAAGCCAGGCAGCACGGCACACGCTTCTACGGGCTGCAGACAGGCATTGCCGAAAACGAATGGCAACCCTACTTCGACCGCATCTGGCGGATAGGCTACAATTCTCCCCGCCGTTATTGATGGTATCTCAAAACAAAATCGTACATTTGTCCACCAACAGACAAAAGCAGTGACATGAGAAAAACCATCAAATACAGCCTGACGGCCATTATCGCACTGGCAGCCGTGCTGCTGTGTGCAGGCTATTACATGCTTGGCTATGCCCTGAAGCCTGAAGCCCTTGTCAGCCGTAGCCGCAACATCGAAGGCTCGTTAGAATACATGCAGCAGACTTATCCCGAAGTAGGGCGCTGGATAGACAGCCTGCAAACAGCCGGAGCCATTCACGACCTCTACATCGAGAACGACGAAGGCAAGCGACTTCATGCCCTCTACGTTCCCGCTGCCGACAGTACCCGCCACACGGCTGTCATCGTGCATGGCTATACCGACAATTCCATCCGGATGATGATGATCGGATACCTTTATAGTCGCCAACTGAAATACAACATACTGCTGCCCGACCTCTACGGACATGGCCTGAGCGAGGGCACCGAAGTGCAGATGGGCTGGAAAGACCGCCTCGACGTATTGCAGTGGACCGACGAAGCCAACCACCTGTTCGGAGGGAACACCCAGATGGTGGTGCACGGCATTTCGATGGGAGCAGCTACGACCATGTGCGTATCGGGCGAAGTGCAGCACGGCATGCACCAGCAGCCTTTCGTGAAATGCTTTGTCGAAGACTGCGGATACACCAGTGCCTGGGACGAGTTCAAAGGAGAGCTGAAGAATCAGTTCGGCTTGCCGGCCTTCCCACTGCTGAATGTAGCCAGTGCCTTGTGCAAGATGGAGTACGGCTGGAGTTTCCAGGAAGCTTCTCCGCTGGAGCAGGTCAAGAAGTGTACCCTTCCCATGCTCTTTATCCACGGCGACGCCGATACGTTTGTACCTACTTGGATGGTACATCCCCTCTACGAGGCCAAGCCTCAGCCCAAGGAGCTCTGGATAGTGCCCGGTGCCGAACATGCCGTCGCCTATAAGGAGAATCCCGAAGCCTATACCCGCAAGGTAGGCGATTTTGTAGGAAAATACATTCACTAAAACAAGCATATCAATCCATGAAACGAACGATAACATTCTTTCTGTTCTTCTGCCTTTTAGGCATGATGACAGGGGCACAAACCATTTATACCCCCGACAACCTGCCCAAAGTGCACTTGCAAGACAAAACCCGCTACGTCACCGACCCCGGAAACATCCTCGACATGGCTGCACGCGACAGCATCGACCGCATGCTCTACCGGCTGGAACAACAGACGGGCATACAGAGCGTAGTGGCCGTCGTACCCAGCATCGGCCAGGAAGACTGTTTCGACTTCTGCCACCAACTGCTCAATTCGTGGGGAGTAGGTCAGAAGGGCAAAGACAACGGACTGGTCATCCTGCTTGTCACCGACCAGCGTTGCATCCAGTTCTATACCGGCTATGGCCTGGAAGGACCTCTGCCCGATGCTATCTGCAAGCGCATCCAGACACGCGAAATGATTCCTTATCTGAAGGATAACCGATGGAGCGAAGGCATGGTAGCCGGTGTGCGTGCCACTTGCGCACAATTAGACGGCTCGATGGAAAACAATGCGCCGGCAGGCGAAGAAGACAACGATGCCATAACCTTCATCATGGTCTTATTCGGATTCATTGCCGTAGGCTGCATACTGGCCGTCATAGCCATGCGCCACGCCAGCAAATGTCCCCACTGCGGACAACACAAACTGCAACGCAGCTACAGCCGGCTCGTCTCGCGCCATAACGGCGTACGGACGGAAGACGTCACCTATACTTGCCGCAACTGCGGGCACACAGTAGTGCGCCGTCAGCAGTCGTACGACGAAAACTATCGCGGACGTGGCGGCAGCGGTCCGATCATTTTTGGTGGAGGAGGTGGCTTCAGCGGTGGAGGCGGCTTCGGTGGAGGCAGCTTCGGAGGAGGCATGGGAGGCGGAGGAGGCGCCGGATCCAGATTCTAACATCTGATAACTAAAGGCATTAAACCTTCCGCTCTTACTTTTGTCCTATAACAAAAGTAACCCCAAACAATAAACAAACATGAAAAGCGCTATTATCACATCTTTGCTACTAATTCTTACGTTTGGAACTATCATGGCACAAAAACGAACCATCACCGTCACGGGCAAAGTGACCGAGCAAGACGGAAAAACACCGATTGAGGCTGCTACGGTGCAGCTTCTGTCCCTGCCCGACAGTTCGCAAACGGCCGGAAACACAACCGACAAAAGCGGAAACTTCAGTCTGCCACGGGTCAAAGCAGGAAAATACCTGCTGAAAGTATCTTTCATCGGATACGCCACCCTGTACAAACCCGTTACGCTGAATGCCCAGTCGGGCCCGCAAAAGAACTTAGGCAATCTGACTCTCGAGACCGACGCCGTCCTGCTGTCCGAAACGGTCATCACGGCCGAAGCACCACCTGTGGTGGTCAATGCCGATACAACGGAATACAATGCCTCGGCCTATCGGGTGGCAGCGGGTGACATGCTTGAGGAACTGGTCAAGCAGCTGCCCGGCGTCGAGGTGGACGAAGACGGAAAAATCACCCTCAACGGCGAGGAAATCCAAAAAATCATGGTCAACGGAAAAGAGTTCTTCGGCAACGATACGGAAATGTCGATGAAGAACCTGCCAGCCGACGCCGTCAAAAAGCTGAAGGCCTACAAGGAGAAGAGCGACCAGGAACGTATGACCGGCATCAAGGACGGTAACGAAACCCCTGTCCTGGACCTGACCTTGAAAAAGAACAGCGGATGGATGGGCAACCTGATCGGAGGATACGGAACGAAAGACCGCTACGAAGGCAATGCCAACATCAACCACTTCACCGACAACATGAACCTGTCGTTTGTAGGCGCTGCCAACAATACCCGACGACAAGGCAACGGACAACGCATCCAGCAGAACGCCGGCATCACCTATGCACAAAAGGACAATACGCTTGACATCCGCGGAAACGTCAATTACCGCCACAACGTCAATGAAACCAATACCGAAACCTCTTCGGAAACTTTCCTGGGCGATGAATCGACTTATGCCAACCGACGGTCCGACAGTAAAAACGGCAATCACACCCTGAACGGGAATACACGGGTAGAATGGAAAGTTGACAGCTTGAATACCCTGAATGCTTATTTCAACATGAGCTACAGTCAATCGGACTCGCAAAGCGAAAACTGGAACAAGACATCGGACAATAACAGAGACGATATCAACGAGACAACCACGTCGAGTACAGGAAACGGCAAAAGCTACAACCTGAATGGTGGGGCAGCTTTCTACCACCGTTTCCGGAAAGCAGGACGAAACCTGTTCATGTCATTCGGCTTCAGCCGCAACAACAACGACCGCGACAACTACAACCGGACATACTCGCAATTCTTCATGCAGGACAGTATATCCGACATCGACCGGAATACCCGGAGCAATAACAACTCGACCAACTGGAATCTTTCCGTGGGCTACATCGAGCCCCTGTCCAAGCACTACCGGCTCAGCATGAACTATTCGTACTCGCATTCGAACGGACTTTCACAATCGCTTGTTTACGACAGCATCAACTATGCCGACCGATTCAATTATAGCTATAACGACGACCTGAGTTCGAAAGTGAAGAACCGGTATGCCAACCATAACATCAGCCTGTCCATTCAGGGCGACCATTTGAAAAAAGACTCCCTGCAGCGGGGATTGATTTATAACATCGGACTTTCGCTGAATCCGCAGACTACCGAAAGCCATACGACCATCGGTCCCAATACAGGCAAGGACCTCCCCCGACAACATACGCTGGACTGGTCGCCCACGCTGACGGCCGACTACTACTTCTCGCGCCGCGAACGCATCAACCTGCGCTACAACGGACGAAGCAACGCACCCGGCATCGAAGACCTGCAGGAAGTAATCGACATCACCGACCCCATGAACCTGCGCTACGGAAACCCGAACCTGAAGCCCTCGTTCACCAACAACCTGAACGCCAGTTACGAGCGCTATTCCACCAAAACCATGCGCAGCTTCCGCATCCGCATGACCTTCAACAACACGCTGAACTCCATTGCCAACCGCATGACGTATGACAAGACCAACGGAGCACGCACCTACCACAAGGTCAACATCAACGGAAACTGGCAAACCAGCCTGAATGCCTCGTTCGACACCCCGCTGAAAAACAAAAAATTCAACCTCAGTGCAGGAATCAACACCTCCTACAACAACCAAGTGGGCTACATTTCTGTTAATAATCAGGGAGCCGATGCCGAACTGAGCACCACACGCAGCCTCGTCAGCACCGAACGCCTCAGGGCCTCGTACCGCAGCGACAAGCTGGACATCGCCTTAGACGGCAACTTCCGCTACAACAAGGCCGACAACGCCAAGCAGCAGAACAGCAACCGCGAGACCTTCGACTATACGCTGGGAGGAAACGCGCACATACGACTGCCGTGGGACATCGAAATCTCGACCGACATGAGGTGGCACATACGCGAAGGCTACAGCGGCAATGCCAACCGCGACGAACTGCTGTGGAACGCACAGATCTCCAAGCGGTTCCTGAAGCGGAAACAGGCCATGATCCGCCTGCGCGTGTTCGACATCCTGCAGCAGCAGAACAACCAGAGCCGCAGCATCAGTGCCAACGGCATCAGCGATACGACGAGCAACATGCTGACAAGCTACTGCATCGTCAACTTCACCTACCGCTTCAACACCCTGGGTGGCGGCGGAGGAAGAGGCAAGAATATGAGAAGACCTAATAGAAACATTCATTAATCATAAAAACAAAAACAAGAAAAGAAAATGAAAAAAGGAACCATTACGATTATCATTGTGGCCATTGTGGCCGTCATCGCCGTATGGGCCATCAGCGGCTACAACAGCCTCGTCGGCATGGACGAAAACGTAAGCAACCAGTGGGCCAACGTAGAGACGCAATACCAGCGCCGGGCCGACCTCATCCCCAACTTGGTGAATACCGTCAAAGGCTATGCCGCCCACGAGAAGGAAACACTGGAAGGCGTCATCGCCGCCCGCAGCCAGGCCACCCAAATCAAGTTAGACCCGACGAACCTGACACCCGAAAAGCTGGCCGAATACCAGAAGGCGCAGGGACAACTGGCCACCGCACTGGGCAAACTGCTGGCCATCACCGAAAACTATCCCGACCTGAAGGCCAACCAGAACTTCCTGGAACTGCAAGCCCAGCTCGAAGGAACAGAAAACCGCATCAACGTGGCCCGCAAGAACTTCAACGACTCGGCCAAGGCCTACAACACCGCCATCCGCCGTTTCCCCAAGAACATCCTTGCCGGCATGTTCGGTTTCGACAAGCGCGCCTACTTCGAGGCAGCCGAGGGTGCCGAACAGGCTCCGCAGGTGCAGTTCTAAGTTCTGCCGCCGCAGCCACACAAATTACCGGCCTCCTTGCACACAACTGCAAGGGCCGGTTTTTTTGTATGCAGACTGCAGAGTTACTGCACGCAGACTGCAGAGTTACTGCACACAGGCTGCAGAGTTGCTGCACACAGGCTGCAGAGTTGCTGCACACAGGTTGCAGAGTTACTGCAAACAGGCTTGCAGTACTGCTGCAAACAAGGATGCAGTGACGCTGCAAACGGGCTTGCAGTGATGCTGCAACCCTGTATGCAGTAACAAACTCACGAGCGGGGCGGACAAACCGCCCCTGCATTTCACTTCGTACCACCCCGTTTCCCATGAAAGCATCCGACAATCATTCCTCCACTATAAGCAGCAAAGATTCCGGCTGTTCATAAGAAGAAACAGGAAAATGCCAGCCGCACAGTAGGCTATCTGCCAAAAAAATGCTACTTTTGCATATTCAATTGAACAAAAACTTATTATCTCATGAGTAACCAACGATACATGATGCGCGGCGTAAGCGCATCGAAAGAGGACGTTCACAACGCCATCAAGAACATCGACAAGGGCATCTTCCCGCAGGCCTTCTGCAAGATCATCCCCGACATACTGGGCGGCGACCCGGAGTATTGCAACATCATGCACGCCGACGGCGCAGGCACCAAGTCCTCGCTGGCCTACATGTACTGGAAGGAAACGGGCGACCTGTCCGTCTGGAAAGGCATTGCACAGGACGCACTCATCATGAACATCGACGACCTGCTCTGCGTAGGAGCAGTGGACAACATATTGGTCTCTTCGACCATCGGACGAAACAAACTGCTGGTGCCGGGCGAAGTCATCTCGGCCATCATCAACGGTACGGACGAACTGCTGGCCGAACTGCGTGAAATGGGCGTAGGCGTCTATGCCACAGGTGGCGAAACGGCCGACGTAGGCGACCTGGTACGTACCATCATCGTGGACTCTACCGTGACCTGCCGCATGAAGCGCAGCGATGTCATCAACAATGCCAACATCCGTCCGGGCGACGTCATCGTGGGCCTTGCCAGCTACGGACAGGCTACTTACGAGAAGGAATACAACGGCGGCATGGGCAGCAACGGCCTGACTTCGGCCCGTCACGACGTCTTTGCCAAATACCTGGCCGAGAAATATCCCGAAAGCTACGACCATGCCGTGCCCGACGAACTGGTGTATAGCGGCAAGCTGAAGCTGACCGATGCCGTAGAAGGCAGCCCGCTGGATGCAGGCAAGCTCGTCCTCTCGCCCACACGTACTTATGCGCCGGTGGTAAAGAAATTGCTCGATGCCCTGCGCCCCGAAATCCACGGTATGGTACACTGCTCGGGCGGCGCGCAGACCAAGGTGCTGCACTTTGTGGGCGACAACTGCCGCGTCATCAAGGACAACCTCTTCCCCGTACCTCCCCTGTTCCGCACCATCAAGGAGCAGAGCGACACGGACTGGGCCGAAATGTACAAGGTATTCAACATGGGGCACCGTCTGGAAGTCTATCTCTCGCCCGAACATGCCGAGGAAGTCATCGCCATCTCCAAGTCGTTCAACATCGATGCACAGGTCATCGGCCGTATCGAAGAGAGCGACAAGCGCGAGCTGATCATCCGCTCGGAGTTCGGAGAGTTCAAGTACTGATTGGAACGCCCCTGCGTGCTATGGGCTATGTAGTCATCGTTCTGATTGTGGTGTGTGCACTGGCTTGGAGGCAATATTACAGGAACAATACCTGCCGGAAGAGGGAATAACAACATGGTAAAAGAGATAAATAATACTCCAAGGTCATGAAGAAAACTCTTGGAAAACTCATTCTGTATCTCATACTGTGCGTGGCAGCAGGCGTGTTACTGAGCGTTTTGGCCACGCACATCGGCTCTGATTATCTGCACAGTCTGGCTGTCATAGGTCCGCCCATGGTGGTAGGTTACCTGTCCAGTCTCGAAGACGGAGAGGAGAAGGGCCGCCGGTTGCGGTGGTGGCGGTTGGTGTTGCTGATAGGCATAGTCACCACTGCGTTCTGGCTGCTTGAGAAATGTGTGTGACAAAAACGTATGAGAAATATGAAGCATTCAGTAAAAGTAATTATCATAGCCATCATCATCCTTGCCTTCTGCTTCGGGCTTTACGTCCTCAGCGATCGGTGGGATGCTCCCGTTCTCCGATTCCTGAACTACGCCATCATCGGTGCAGCCTCTGGAATCTATGCAGGTTCACGTCTTGCTCCCGAAGTCGATAAGGAGAAATATCGGATGACTCCCAGGAAATGGATACTGAGCATCGTAGGAGTGGTCGTGCTTGCGGCATTGTTGTCCTGGCTGGTTGAGGGGAGGTTGTGGTAATGCATTAAAAAACATATTATGACGGAAAAGACTCTGTATATAATAAGCGGATGTAATGGTGCCGGTAAGACAACGGCATCCTATACCGTATTACCCGAAATACTGGAGTGCCGTGAGTTTGTCAATGCCGACGAGATCGCCAAAGGGCTTTCACCGTTCAACCCCGAAAGTGTAGCTATTGAGGCTGGCAGACTGATGTTGCTGCGTATCGATGAACTGCTGAAAGCCAATGTTACCTTTTCCATAGAAACAACTCTCTCTACCAAATCTTATCAGAAACTGGTACATAGGGCACAACAACAAGGCTATCAAGTCAAGTTGATATTCTTTTGGCTGGACTCCCCTGAAACAGCTATCAGACGGGTAGCACAAAGAGTTCGCGAAGGTGGTCATAACATTCCCCAAGACGTTATCGTACGGCGTTATCATGCAGGAATAAACAATTTGTTCAACCTGTACATGCAACAAGTCGATTATTGGTTGCTTATCAACAACACGCAAGGTGCCAGCGAATATGTAGCCGAAGGAGGGGCGGCAATACCCACCGAGATATTTAATACGAATACCTATTTAAAAGTGAAACAATATGTCAGAGAATGAAAGAATCGAATTCAGGCAAAAGTTACGCGAAGGGCTGAAGCGCTCACGTCACAAACTCCTACGTGAAAAGGCCTTACGCAACGAGAATGTTGTGGAAGGCAATTATGCCGGAGGAACTCTTGAAGTTTCGGCACGCAAGCTGCTGAAAGAAGTCTATAACGAAGATATCTCTGAAAGTAATACGAAATAATGGCAGAAAACAACACCATACTGGAAAAGCTCGACGGCCTCGTGGCACGATTCGAGGAAGTATCAACCTTGATAACCGACCCGGCAGTCATTGCTGACCAGAAGCGGTACGTCAAGCTGACGAAAGAATACAAGGAACTGGGCGACCTGATGAACGCCCGCAAGGAATACATGCAGGTATTGAACGGTATCGACGAGGCCAAGGACATCATTGCCAACGAAACCGACCCCGAGATGCGCGACATGGCAC
>CABROZ010000066.1 GCA_902472795.1 uncultured Bacteroides sp.
TCAGATACCCCGCCAACGACAAGTCGAGCGGCAGGCCGTGCCACATCACCAGCAGCCAGTCCTTCCACGAGACGTCGGCATACAACGAATGATAACAGAGCATGAACAACGGCTTCTGCACAACGAAGATGCAGACGAACAATAGATATGTCTTGAGGAATGCGATAACTCTTTCTTTCATGAGGGCTTTTCTGTCTATTTTACACCTAAGAATCTGATATATCGGGCAAAAATAGGCTTTTTATTTCTATTTCCGGTCATGATGCAGGAAGAAAAACGAAAAATGCCCTGTATCCGGAGCATTACAACCCGGCATACAGGGACATCAGGAACAGTCTGCATCCGCCTTAATGGCGTTCCAGATGCAGACGATGGGTAATGGTAGAAGGCAGTTCGTTCTCGTAGTGAGTAACCATGATCAGTGTCTTGTCGCGCCGCTGGCAGAAGGCTTCGATTACCTTCTTCACCCGCCGGCGGTTGTAGGTATCCAACCCATGCAACGGCTCGTCAAGAATCAGCAGTTCCGGGTCCTTCACAAAAGCCCGTGCCAGCAAGGCCAGCCGCTGTTCGCCGCTGGACAGCTGCAGGAACGGACGGTCCTTCAGGGCAGCAATGCCGAATATGTCCATCCACCACTCGCAGGCAGCCATCTGATCTTCCTTGGGACGCTTGTACAACCCGATGCTGTCGTGCAGGCCCGAAGCCACAATCTCGATGGCAGGCAGGTTCTTCAGATAAGCGCGGTGCATCTCGGGGCTGACGTAGCCGATGTGTTTCTTTATCTCCCAAATGCTCTCGCCCGAACCGCGCTTGCGTCCGAACAGGCTGATATCGCAGGCATACGACTGGGGGTTATCGGCACACACCAGACTGAGCAGGGTCGATTTCCCCGCACCATTTTCTCCACTCAGTGCCCACTTCTGGCCGCGCATCACGGTCCAGTCAAGGTCCTTCAGGATGGTACGGTCGCCATAACGGATGCTCACCTTGTTCAGCCGGACTACCTCGGCGGAGTCGTAGTTGGCGTGTTCGTAGGGATAGTTCAGGATGCGTTGTTGCAGTTCGTCGAACGACTGGGGGGTGTCCTGCTCGCGGAAAGCCTTCAGATAGTCCTCCCGCGTCATCTTGGGACCAACCGTCCGGTTGTTGACGGGCACTACATGGGTAATGAACGAGGGGATGTCGTCGAGCATCGACAGTACCAGCACAATCTGCAACGAAGCAAGCCGCGTCAGTTCGTCCAACAGATGGAACAGCAGATCGCGTGTAGCTGCATCGAGGCCGATGAAAGGATTGTCCATAATCAGGATGCGGGGCGAAGTCAGCAGCGTCTTGGTCAGCTGGAACTTGCGCAACTCTCCGCTGGAAAGCAGGATGATTTTCTTTTCCAGCATCGGTTCGATGCGGAACAGGTCGAACAGCTGCTGCCTCAGGGCATCGTCCTTCACGGGGCCCAACAGGTCGCGCACCACGGGGGCATCGTCCTGATCGTGGGCATTCCAGCGTTGCTGGTAGTAATAGTTGGCATCGGCCGACCCGTATGTGTCGCGGAAAGCAATGTATTTGATGTTATCATAAACCGCTTTCGAAGCCGAAGGAGAAAAGTCGTAAGCCAATTCACCTTCGAGCAAAGGATATTTGCCGGTCAGCGTATCGACCAGCAGACTCTTGCCGGCTCCGTTGGGGCCGACAATGGCGATGTGCTCCCCGTCCATGAAATCGAGTGAAACGGGACGGGCCAAACGCACAAGCGGGTTGCGTACGACGCCCCCCGCTACATGTATTGTATAATGTGGCATATTATAGAAATAAATTACTGATATATGATCATGGCCGACTGCGGCGCTACCGTCAGCGAGGGGCCATAGACTGTCGCCAACCCTTTTTCGTTGACTAAACCGTTCTGACAAACAACTGTATATTTGCCTTCGGGTACCGACAGGGAGGCTGACTCGCGGCGGGCATTCAGCACCACGATGATGTCTTTCCATGTATCGCCTCCGGCGTGGTCCTTCAGGCGGTAAGCCACGAGGTTCGTACCCTCGACGGGCAGGAACTCCAGATGCTTTCTTACCAGTTCGGCGTCACCCAGACGGAAGGCGGGATGATTGCGGCGCAGATGTATCAGCCCCTTGTAATAGGCAAATGCATCGGCATTGAGTGTCTTGCGATCCCAGTCGATGGCATTGATGGAGTCCGGACTCTGATAGCTGTTGTGCACGCCTTTCTTATCACGCATCACTTCTTCACCGGCATAGATGAAGGGGACGCCCTGCGAGGTGAACACTGCCGTCTGTGCCAGCTTGTCTAAGCGTACCAGTTCTTCAGGCGTGATGCCGGGCACACTTGCCTTCAGACGATCGACGAGACACATATCGTCGTGACACGACACGTAGCTGATCATCTGCGTAGGCTGTCCGGCCCAGGGAGCCTTGCTGTAATTCACCGAGTCGTTGTTGACCTGCGGATGCTTGACGGCACCAGCAATGCCAAACTTGATGCTTTCTTCCCCACCCGGCAGTCCGGCCAGGAAAGCGCCTTGCTCGTTGTTGTTGAAAGGACCGCGGAGGGCATCGCGCATCTCGTCGGAGAAAGCAGCTATGCCGGGCATCTTGTAAACATTGGCTTTCATGGCCAATGAATCTTCGGGCATCTGCGGTGCCGAAGCGGCCCATCCTTCACCATATATAAATATGGTAGGATCGACGGCCGAAGCGGCCTTACGTATTTCGTTCATCGTTTCGATGTCGTGGATGCCCATCAGATCGAAACGGAAACCGTCGATGTGATATTCGTTGATCCAGTAGAGCACTGACTCGATCATGTACTTGCGCATCATGGGGCGGTTGCTTGCCGTCTCGTTGCCGCAAGCCGAAGCATCGGACAGGGTGCCGTCCGGTTTCTGACGATAGAAGTAGCCGGGTACGGTACGTTCGAAATTGCTTTCGGCTGTGTTGAACGTATGGTTATAGACCACATCGAGCACCACACGGATGCCTGCCTTGTGCAAAGCCTGCACCATTTGCTTGAACTCGCGGATGCGGACTTCCGGACGATAGGGATCGGTGGAATAGGAGCCTTCGGGCACATTGTAGTTCAACGGGTCGTAGCCCCAGTTGTATTTGTTCTCATCCAGACGGGTCTCATCAATCGAAGCATAGTCGTACGAAGGCAGGATATGCACGTGCGTCACCCCCAACTCTTTCAGGTGGTCGATGCCGGTAGCCTGTCCGCCGGGGTTCTTTGTTCCGGTCTCGGTCATGGCCAGGAACTTGCCCTTGTGCTCGATGCCCGATGAAGGATGTACGGAGAAGTCGCGGTGATGCACTTCATAAATGATAATGTCGGCAGGACTTGCCAGTGGCGGACGCTTGTCCTCGGCCCATCCTTCGGGATCGGTCTCGCGCAGGTCGATGATGGCAGCACGTTTGCCGTTCACGCCTACTGCCTTGGCATTGATACCGGGCGTATCGCCTTGCCACTTTCCGCCTATCTTGACGTTGAACGTATAGAACTTACCTTTCAGGTCTTTCTCCACTTTAGCCTTCCAGGTGCCTTCCTCGGCCTGTTCCATGCTGACGGTTTCGTAAGCATGTCCGCCTTCGCCAGCCTCGTAAAGCATCAGGCGCACTTCGTCGGCTGTAGGTGCCCACAGCGTAAACCGGGTTGCCTCGGGTGCATACTCCATCTCGGTCAGACTGCCGGAGCGAACCGGATAAAGTTCAAAAGAAGTGTATTCGTTCTTGGCCGGAGCACAACTGACAACTGTGGCCGCCGCTACTCCAATGATTACCAAATCGTTCAGCTTCACCATACAATTACTTATTTACTGTTTCATTATTATTGTTCACTTGTTTCTATCCTTTCACCTTATCGGGATTCTTGGCGATGAAGTCTTTCCAGCCGTGATAGCTCTTCTCCACCGTCGGACGCCCCATTTGCAGATAGTGGCAATAGGCGGCTGCCAGGCCGTCGGTTGCATCCATGAAGGTAGGCATGTCGGCCTTGCTGAAGTGCAACATGCGTTGCAGCATGTCGGCCACCTGCTCTTTCGAAGCCTGCCCGTTGCCCGTGATGGCCATCTTAATCTTCAGCGGGGCATATTCCGTAATGGGGATGTCACGGCTCAACGCTGCCGCCATGGCCACGCCCTGCGCCCGTCCCAACTTCAGCATGGACTGTACGTTCTTGCCGAAGAAAGGCGCTTCGATGGCCATTTCGTCGGGCAAATAGCTCTCGATGATGCTCAACACCCGCTCGTGGATATGACGCAGTTTCAAGTAATGGTCGGCAAACTTGCGCAGGTCGATGATGCCCATGGCTATCATTTCGGGCTTGACACCCGCCACTCGCAAAACGCCATACCCCATGATGGTGGTACCCGGGTCGATGCCCAGGATGATTTTTTCCTTTACCGGCTGTATCACACGATTACCTCCATCAGTGTAGGAAAGCCCACGACCTTGTCCTTGAACAGTTTCATCATCTCTTCATTCAGTTTCACTCCCTGCTCCAGGTGCCAGCGATGCAGGCTGGCGGAATCGTCCACCTCGAACTGTACGGAATAGCAGTTTCCTTCGTCGCGATGGCTCAGAATGCGGGTAATGCGCGGTGAGCGCAAGACTCCTGCCTTTTCCACTTCGGGCAAGTAATATTCCTGCATCCAAATCAGGAAATACTTCTCCTGCCCGTCTTCCACATGATAGGTTGTATTATAGATCAGCATAACTTTTTTCTTAATTTTCTCCGCAAACATAGCAATTATTTCAGAATTATGCATTATATTTGCACCGTCAAAAACGAGAAAACGTTCCGCAAACGTTGAAATAATGACAAAATCGGGGTATTAGCTCATCTGGCTAGAGCGCGACACTGGCAGTGTCGAGGTGAGCGGTTCGAGTCCGCTATGCTCCACACCAAGAGGATGTATCAAGCGATGCATCCTCTTTTCTTTTTCTATCCTCCCCCGAAGAGGACTCTCACCGCCAACTTTCAAAATGACACTTTGCTTTCCCTAAGCCGCGAGAATCGAATATTTCCGCCCGACGGACGAGACGAACGGAATTTTGTAAGAAGAAATCCGCATTGTTCTGAGCCTGAGAACGATAGCGAAATATTTACAGATGAAATAGAAAAGAAAGATTCCCGATACACGGCCGAAACCATGTTATCGGACAGGAAAAGCCATGTTTCCGGAGAGGAAAAGCCATGTAGCCGAGCATCACAAGCATTGTTCGTGTCCCACACAAGCATTCTTCGCGTTCCGCACAAGCATTGTTCAGGCTCCGCGCAAGCATTAATAAGCGAAAAAAGAAGCAAAAAACGCATTCCAGGCGTATATTCATGCAATTTCGCAAACAATCTTCACCCGTTTCCCACTTTTCAGCCCTCTTTTCGAAAAACGGTGCGTCAGCTTATACCGCCCAAAATCCGCTTTCCGATAGATAATTCCCGAAATGACTGACAAAACGACAACGCCACCCAAACAACCGTACAGCCGCGCTCCACTCACATCAGCCACCCAAACAGCACAGGCACCGGCAACGACAACCACCGCCCACACCCCGACACACTCCACACACGTCGGCCTAACTTCTGCCGCTTGCGCAAAATTAACGGCCCCAAGACAAACTATATCCTAATAAAATTGTATCTTTGCATCGTTTTTTACTTTAGGAATAAAATAAAATTATACATATGATAGCTAAAATCAACCAGCTTCTGCAAGAAGTAGAAGCTATGAAAGCCGCCAATGCCGAGGAACTGGAAGCCCTCCGCATCAAATACCTCAGCAAGAAAGGAGCCATCAACGAGCTGATGGTTGACTTCCGCAACGTGCCCGCCGAGCAGAAGAAAGAGGTCGGCATGAAACTGAACGAACTGAAAAACAAAGCCCAAGAGAAAATTGCCGCACTGAAGGAACAATTCGAAAGCCAAAATACCGGTTACGAAGACCTCGACCTGACCCGTACGGCCTACCCCATCAACCTGGGCACACGCCACCCGCTCTCCATTGTAAAAAACGAAATCATCGATATATTCGGCCGTATGGGATTCAACATCGCCGACGGTCCCGAAGTAGAAGACGACTGGCACGTGTTCTCGTCCATGAACTTTGCCGAAGACCATCCGGCACGCGACATGCAGGACACTTTCTTCATCGAGAACAACGCTGAAAACGTCACGCACAACGTCATCCTGCGTACTCACACGTCGAGCGTACAAAGCCGCGTAATGGAAACCACCCAACCGCCCATCCGCGTCATCTGTCCGGGCCGGGTCTATCGCAACGAAGCCATCAGCTACCGGGCACACGCTTTCTTCCACCAGGTAGAAGCCCTCTACGTTGACAAGAACGTATCGTTCACCGACCTGAAGCAAGTGCTACTGCTCTTTGCTCAGGAAATGTTCGGCAACGACACCAAGATCCGTCTGCGTCCGTCCTACTTCCCTTTCACCGAGCCAAGTGCCGAAATGGACATCAGCTGTAACATCTGCGGCGGAAAAGGCTGCCCGTTCTGCAAGAACACCGGATGGGTAGAAATTCTGGGATGCGGCATGGTGGACCCCAACGTACTGGAACTGAACGGAATCGACAGCAAGACATACAGCGGATACGCCCTCGGTATGGGTATCGAACGTATCGCCAACCTGAAATACCGCGTCAACGACCTGCGACTCTTCTCGGAAAACGACATCCGCTTCCTGAAAGAGTTTGAAGCCGCACAATAACCGAGAAATCTCGTTCAACATTCTTTTTCAAATTAGGCACTAATTACACGAAAAACACCGTGTTGCCCCTCCAAGTACGGCAAACGTGCAATTCGTATAATTCGTGCCTAACCTATTTTTATTACGACATGAAGGACAGGCTCGTTACCCCCAGTTACTGTTTCATCCTTGCAGCCAACTTCCTGCTGTATTTGGGATTCTGGCTGCTGATGCCGGTACTTCCATTCTACTTGTCGGAAGTATTTCAGGCCAACAAAGCCACCATCGGCGGAGTATTATCCTGCTACACCATTGCAGCCTTGTGCATCCGTCCCTTCTCGGGCTATCTGCTCGATACCTTTGCCCGCAAACCCCTCTATCTGCTGGCCTATTTCATCTTCACCGCCATGTTTGCCGGATACCTCGTAGCAGGTACGCTCACCCTGTTCATCGTCTTCCGCATCATCCACGGCGTATCGTTCGGCATGGTCACCGTAGGCGGCAATACCATCGTCATCGACGTTATGCCCTCCTCGCGTCGCGGCGAAGGACTGGGCTACTACGGCCTGGCCAACAACATCGCCATGTCCATCGGCCCCATGACAGGACTGTTCCTGCACGACGCCGGTGTCTCCTATCCCGTCATCTTCTGTTGCTCGTTGGGCTCCTGCCTCGTAGGCATGCTGTGCGCCTCGGCAGTAAAGACGCCCTACAAGCCCCCCGTCAAACGCGACCCCATCTCGCTCGACCGCTTCATACTGCTGAAAGGACTTCCGGCAGGCATCAGCCTGTTGCTGCTCTCCATCCCCTATGGCATGACCACCAACTACGTGGCCATGTATGCCAAGCAGATCGACATCCAGGCATCCACCGGATTCTTCTTCACCTTCATGGCCGTGGGTATGGCCGTGTCGCGCCTCTTCTCGGGCAAGTTGGTGGACAGGGGAAAAATCACACAGGTCATTGCTGCCGGCCTCTACGTAGTCATTGTCAGCTTCTTCCTGCTGGCAGCGTGTGTTTACGTCATCCGTTGGAACAGCGACGCATGCACCTTCCTCTTCTTCCTGATAGCCCTGATGCTGGGCATCGGCTTCGGCATCATGTTTCCTGCCTACAACACGCTTTTCGTCAACCTGGCTCCCAACAGTCAGCGCGGCACAGCCACCTCCACTTATCTGACCTCGTGGGATGTAGGCATCGGCATCGGCATGCTGGCAGGAGGATACATCGCCGAAATCAGCACCTTCGACAAGGCCTATCTGTTCGGAGCATGCCTCACCATCGTATCGACCTTCTACTTCCACCTGAAAGTAGCTCCCCATTATCATAAAAACAAACTGAGGTAAGCGCTCTGCGACTTATCCCGTCCCCTAAAAGACAACCGATGATATGCGAAAAAAAGAACGTTACGAAAAAATAATCGCCTGGTTCCGCGAAAACAGGCCGGTAGCCGAAACCGAACTGCACTACAGCAATCCCTTCGAACTGCTGATAGCGGTCATTCTCTCGGCACAATGCACCGACAAGCGGGTCAATCAGATAACCCCTCCCCTGTTTCGCGACTTCCCGACTCCCGAAGCCCTGGCGGCCACAACGCCCGAAGTCGTCTTCGAGTACATCCGCAGCGTGTCCTATCCCAACAACAAAGCCAAACACCTGGTAGGTATGGCCCAAATGCTGGTCAAGGACTTCGGCAGCCAAGTGCCCGACACGTTGGACGAACTCATCAAGCTGCCCGGAGTAGGACGCAAGACAGCCAACGTCATCCAGTCGGTCGTATTCAACAAAGCCGCCATGGCCGTCGATACCCACGTGTTCCGCGTCAGCCATCGGTTAGGATTGGTTTCCGACCGCTGCACCACCCCCTTCAGCGTCGAAAAGGAACTGACTCAGAACATTCCCGCCGAAGACATTCCCATCGCCCACCACTGGCTCATCCTTCACGGACGCTACGTATGCCAGGCACGCACCCCCCGATGCGAAGAATGCGGGCTACGCCTCTGGTGCAAATATTATTGTTCAAAATATAAAGTAAGCAAAGAGAGCAGCCAAGAAGACAAATAAAATAACATTTATTCGTACAAAAGAAAAAAAATAAATGCTAACTTTGCGGCAAAAAGAGGAAAGAGACAAAAAATGCAATCCCTCCAAAACGTGACAGATTGTACGCCTCTTCCAAGAAAAGCAAATAACACTTTTAAATAAATATAGAGTATTATGACAATTGATCAATTTAACTTTGCCGGAAAAAAGGCATTCGTTCGTGTGGACTTCAATGTACCTCTGGACGAAAACTTCAACATCACAGACGATACCCGTATGCGTGCCGCTCTTCCTACGCTGAAGAAAATATTGGCCGACGGTGGTAGTATTATTATCGGTTCTCACCTGGGACGTCCGAAAGGTGTAGCCGACAAGTTCTCACTGAAGCACATCCTGAAGCACTTGTCCGAACTGCTGGGCGTTGAAGTACAATTTGCTAACGACTGTATGGGTGAAGAAGCTGCCGTTAAGGCTGCCGCTCTGCAACCGGGTGAAGTACTGTTGCTCGAGAACCTCCGTTTCTATGCTGAAGAAGAAGGCAAGCCACGTGGCCTGGCCGATGATGCTTCTGACGAAGAAAAGGCTGCTGCCAAGAAAGCCGTAAAAGAGAGCCAAAAAGAATTTACCAAGAAACTGGCTTCTTATGCCGACTGCTACGTTAACGACGCCTTCGGTACAGCTCACCGCGCACACGCTTCTACGGCACTGATCGCTAAATACTTCGACAAAGACCACAAGATGTTCGGCTATCTGATGGAGAAAGAAGTGAAAGCTGTTGACAAAGTGCTGAACGACATTCACCGTCCCTTCACTGCCATCATGGGTGGTTCTAAAGTATCTTCCAAGATCGAAATCATCGAAAACCTGCTGAACAAGGTTGATAACCTGATCATCACCGGCGGTATGACATATACCTTCACCAAAGCCATGGGCGGAAAGATCGGTTTGTCTATTTGCGAAGACGACAAACTGGATCTGGCTCTTGACCTGATGAAGAAGGCCAAAGAGAAAGGCGTTAATCTGGTATTGGCTACAGATGCCAAAATTGCCGATTCTTTCTCGAACGATGCCAACACGAAGTTCTGCAAAGTAAACGAAATTCCTGACGGATGGGAAGGTCTGGATATAGGTCCTGAGAGCGAAAAGGCTTTCGCCGAAGTAATCAAAGGCTCCAAGACTATTCTGTGGAACGGTCCTACAGGCGTATTCGAATTTGATAACTTCACTCACGGTTCACGCTCAGTAGGCGAAGCTATCGTAGAAGCAACCAAGAACGGTGCCTTCTCATTGGTAGGCGGTGGCGACTCCGTAGCTTGTGTCAACAAGTTCGGTCTGGCTCAGGGCGTATCCTACGTTTCTACCGGTGGTGGTGCATTGCTCGAAGCCATCGAAGGAAAAGTTCTTCCGGGTATTGCTGCTATCAACGAATAACATTCCATTCATTTATACCCAAGGCAGCTCTTTGCAAAAAGAGTTGCCTTTTTTAATTTAATCTTTACGTATGAAACACCTCCTGCTATCCTGCCTCCTTCTGTTTTGCGGAAGCTACACCCTCAACGCACAGGAAAAAACGACTAATGAAATAATAAACACCCTGAAAGAGCGAATCACCCTGCAAGGATACGCACAGCTTGTCTATTCCTACGACGACCAGAACGAAGGTAGCAACACGTTCGACATCAAACGGGTCATCTTTATGGCAAGCGGACAGATTACCGACCGATGGCTGTGCTACTTCATGTACAGCTTTGCCAACACCGGAAAAATACTGGAAGCCTATACCGAATACAAGTTTCTGCCGGAAATCAAGGTTCGCTTCGGACAGTTCAAGACCATGTACACCTTCGAAAATCCCATCTCGCCCTGCAACGTCGAGCTGATCAACAGCTACGCGCAGTCAGTCAACTATCTGGCAGGAATCGACGGCAGCGATCCACTGTACGGTTCGACCAGCGGACGCGACCTGGGACTGATGATCTACGGTGACCTGTTCGACAAGCTGATAAGCTATAACCTGGCCGTAATGAACGGACAAGGCATCAACAAAAAGGATCAGAACAACCAGAAGGACATTGTAGGACGCCTGATCTTCCATCCGCTGAAATGGCTGTCGGCCGGAGGATCGTTCATAAAAGGCAAGGGACACGCCATAGCCACATCAGTCTATAATCCCGGAATAGCCGTCGGCGACAACTACACACGCAACCGCTGGTCGGCAGGAGCCACCATCACCACTGCTCCGATCGACATCCGTACCGAATACCTGGCAGGAAAAGACGGAACGGTCAAAAGCGAAGGATACTATTGCACCGCCTCAGTCCACATCCTTCCCAAACTCGACCTCATCGCTTCCTACGATTATTTCAATAAGAACAAAGCCGCCAGCGACAAGCAGACCAACTACGTGACCGGCCTGCAATATTGGTTCTACCCCAAATGCCGACTGCAGGCACAATATACATATTGCGACCGTCACAAAGGAGAAAATTCGAACCTCATACAGGCACAGATTCAGGTCCGTTTCTAAAGGAACTGTTTTTGGCATTCTTTTTGTACGTCCAATTCCGGATACGGTTCGGCACAGCCTAAACTGAAAACTCTGTTTTCTTTGGTATCTGCCCTAACCTTTTTTCCTATATTTGCAACAAATAACCATCTTAGAAAACCTATTTCCCTATATGAACGAGAAATCCATACAAGAACAATACGACCATATCGCCCAACTCTTAAGACAGAAACGGTTGAAAGAAGCCCAGACACAACTGCAGGCATTCCTTTGGAACGCAAACAACTGGGAACTTCAGAACCGTCTGGAACAGGTACAGACCTCCTACCAGTACATGCTGCAA
>CABROZ010000067.1 GCA_902472795.1 uncultured Bacteroides sp.
TGGCGCCTGCAACTACCTACTTTTGCCGCGCAACATCGGTAATTAGCCGGCGGGATTTGAACAAAAAGCCGACGGGTTTTGTCTGAAAAGTCCACGAGTTTTGTCTGCAAATGCCTCGGGTTTTACTTGCAATTGCCACGGGTTTTGCCTGCAACTCCCACGAGTATTGCTTGCATGGCTCGCGAGCCGTGCAAGTGTTGCTCCCGAGCCACACAAGTGTCTCTCACGAGCCGTGCAAGTGTCGCTCGCGAGTGTTCCATACAGTTGCTGCCGCCAAATTTTTTCCCAGTTAGGAAAAAAAGATTGCCTAACTGGGAAAAATAGGGAGATGAATTACCCGATGCGCCGGTTGCGATTCCAGAAACGGGAAGTAATGTCTATCAATTCGCCGGCCGTACCTACCCGGTACAGGCGCTGATTGGTGGTAGGTTGGCGCAGCCCTCCCAGATGCCGGATGTAGGGGCCTATCTTGATGTAGTCGAAACAGCTTCTGCAAATGGCTGGCGAAAGAAGGGTACGTCCGCTATACCAGGCTACTTTCAGCTTCGGATAGCGTCGGCGCAGATAGCCCGCCAATCCGTTGACGGCAGCCGGATCGGAATCGCCTCCCATGAAACAGACGCAGGTAATGTCCGAAGCGTATTTCGCCAGAAACTCATCTACTGTCGCAGGAGTCAGAGGTTTGCCGACATCACCCCACAAGTACGCACTGTGACAACCCGGACAACGGCAAGGACAGTTGGACAGATTGATGGACAACGTCACTTCATCGGGAATCTCCTGAAACACGATGCCGGCATTGACATACTTAAGCATAGCTTATTTATTGACAACGAACTAAAAACGTTCAACCTAACTCGTTGCCGGCCACCGCATAGTGGCGCTGGGCGGCTTCGTGCTGACGGGCCTCGGAGAAATTGCTGACACGCTTCAGATAGCCGATGATACGCGTCATGTAGTCCACGTTTCTGGAGTGGCAATGGGGACACTCGCGCAGGTAGCGCTTGTCGATGTGGCCACACTCGTTGCAGATGGTGTTGGGAATGTTGAAGGTAAAGTAGTTGCATCCTTCTTCCGCCGCCACCTTCAGCAACTTCCGGTATTGTGCCTGCGAAAGGTGTTCTTCGAGGTTCATATGCAGAGCCGAACCGCCCGTCAGGTGTTCGATGTAGGGAGCGCCGTGCAACCTGAACTTGTCGATGATGTTCAGCGAGTCGTCCTCGACCACGTAGAAATAGCTGTTATAGCAGCTGCGGGGTACGAAATAGCCGTCTTCCAAGTCCCACTTGGCGTGCTTCACACCCACATTTTCGGCCGGAATCATCTCGCAATTGAACAGGACATTCTTCGTCTGATACTCCTTGTTCTTCTTTTCGACCAGCCCGAGAATGGTCTGCACAAAACGCAGGTAATCGGGATTGTCGCTGATCTTGATTCCCATAAACTCGGCAGCCTCAACCAGACCATTGACACCAATCGTCAGGTATTGCCGCCCCATATTGATGTAGCCGGCATCGAACAGGGGCAACATGCCATGTTCGTGCAACGCTTTCAGATTCTCGTTATAAGCCAGCTGCGCCCGGTGGCACAGGTCGATGACATCGGTCAGAAACGTTTTGTAGTCGAGCTGGTGATTGACGGCATACTGCACACAGCGGTTGATGTTCACCGTCAGCACGCTCTTCGAACCGGTCGATACGCCACCCGCTCCCAAGGTGTAACTGAAACCGTTGTCCTGTATCTCGTTGCGCAAGCGGCAGCAACTGGACAGTGAGTCGGCACTGCTACTCATATAAGTAAAGAAGGAATGCCCCTCGGCATACATTTCGGCTGTAAAATCGCCCCACTCCTGGTCCAGCACATCGCCGTCCTTGCTCAGCAGAGCCACCGTCTCGACCGGAAAAGTCAGCACCGTCTTGGTGCGTTCCCGGTTGAACCACTTCATAAACCGCTTTTGCAGCCAGTTCAGTCCCTCCCAGTCGGGCTTGCTGCCGTCGGGGAAAAAGAAGTCGCCGAACAGGCTTTCGAAATAGTAACGGTCGTAGTACGAGATGTTCCAGAAGACAGCCTGATAGTTGCGTGCTCCGGTAGGCTGATTGATGGAATAGACAATCTGTTCGAAGCAATCGGTAATGATTTTATCGACCGTACGCTGCTTCAGCGAAAGGTCCACCACCTTTTCCGGCTCCTTGTAATACTCGCGGCCGTACTCCAGCCCGATGAAATAGTTGAGATACATCAGAAACTCGGGTGTGGCACAGGCTCCGCTCAACATGCTCGAAACCATGAACACCATGTTGACAAAGCCTCCGCAGAACGACTTCAGGTTGGTGGGTGCCGTCGAATTGCCGCCTATCGACTTCGTACCGCCCGTCAGCCAGGGATACATCGTGATAGAAGCACAATAATTGGCCAGACTCGTCTCGTCATTCTTATATATAAAGTGGTGAGTCAGCAGGTCAAGGTACTGGTCCGCCAGTTCCTTGCCATACATTTTCTTCATCCGGTCGGTCAGCAACCGGCGGTTCAGGCGGATGAAGTTCGACTTGGGCAATTCGCCAATCAGCGTGGCGATGTTTTTGTGCTCCACATTGGCGTTGGCATCGTACTTCGAACCGGTAGCGGCATTGGTTGCCTCGCAATAGTCGGACAAGAACTTCAGTTCGTCCATCACTTCGCGGTCCTCCGCATGACGCTGCCGGTAGAGCATGAACGACTTTGCCACCCGATAATGTCCCTCGCGCATCAGGGCTTCCTCCACTAAGTTCTGGATTTCTTCCACCTTGATGCCGTCGTACAGGTCGAGCCGGCTGATGATTTTCGAGACATTGCTCAGGCTGACAGGTTCGTTCACCGAACGGAATGCCTTGATAATGGCATTCATAATCTTGTCGAGCGAGAAGCGGTCGGCCGATCCGTCCCGCTTCACAATAGTAAAGTTATTGGTTTCCATCATTGTTTTCATTTCGTTTTTCAAATTTCCGGCCAGCAGCACACGTTTAAAGAGGTCATCACAAAGTGAAGCCAAAGGCCAGTCCATCGGTTAATAAATTCATATAGTTTCGCAAGTAAATTCCTGTATCCGGCAGGCAAGAAGTAAAGAAGTCAAACCGATCTTCTGTAAACAGCAACTTGGACAAACTCATTCAGACTCCGCCCCCGATATTCTTCCGTCGGAAAGTATCCCCAAAGAAATCACTTCTTCAGGGATACGCACACATTGAACAATTATAGCGGCATATTGCCGTGCTTTTTCGGCGGAAGACTTTGATTCTTGTTCCGACACATTTCCAGTGCTTGTATCAGTTTGTAGCGTGTATCGCGTGGCAGTATGACTTCGTCTATCAGTCCCCTTTCGGCCGCCCGGTACGGATTCGAGAAACGCTCTTCATACCGGCTTACAATAGCCGCTTTCTCATCGGCAGAGACATTCCGGTATAAAACGTTGACAGCCCCTTCGGCTCCCATTACGGCGATCTCGGCCTGCGGAAAAGCCAGATTCACGTCGGTCCCTGTAGGTTTGCTCGACATGACGATGTAAGCGCCACCGTAGGCCTTACGGGTAATCAGCGTCAGCTTGGGCACAGTAGCTTCGGCATACGCATATACTATTTTGGCTCCGTGGCGGATAATGCCCCCGTGCTCTTGCCTCATCCCCGGCAAAAAACCGGGCACATCGACAAAAGTGACCAACGGAATATTGAAACAATCGCAAAAACGCACAAAACGAGCTACCTTGTCGCTGGCGTCAATATCGAGCACACCGGCCAGAAAAGCCGGCTGATCGGCCACAATGCCTACCGACTGTCCGCCAAGCCTTCCAAAGCCCACCATAACGTTTTTGGCAAAATGAGGCATAACTTCGAAAAAGTACTGATTGTCCAATACGGGTTCAACAATATCCCTCATGTCGTAAGGCTGGCCGGGATCTTCCGGAATGACAGTCTGCAACTCTTCCACCCGACGGTGTACATCGTCGGTGCACGCCACCCAGGGAGCCTCCTCCATATTGTTGGAAGGCAGAAAGCTAAGCAACTCGCGGATGGACATCAGCGTTTCTTCCTCGTCATTGCATACGAAATGAGCCACTCCGCTTATTCCGCCATGCACCCCGGCTCCTCCTAAATCTTCCTTGCCGACCGATTCGTTGGTCACCGTCTTCACCACATCCGGACCGGTAATAAACATGTAGCTGTTCTCTTTCACCATGAAAATAAAGTCGGTAAGGGCAGGCGAATAACACGCCCCACCCGCACACGGACCGAGAATGGCCGAAATCTGCGGAATCACTCCCGATGCGACCGTATTTTGATAAAAGACAGAAGCGTACCCGGCCAGACTACCCACTCCTTCCTGAATGCGCGCACCTCCCGAATCATTAAGGGCAATGACCGGCGCTCCGTTTCGCAACGCCAGTTGCTGTACCTTGACTATTTTCCCGGCATTGGTTTCGCTCAGCGAGCCGCCAAGTGCCGTAAAGTCGTACGCATAAACAAAAACCGTACGCCCGTCTATCTTCCCGTACCCACTCACGATCCCGTCGCCCGACAAACGTTTCTTTTCCATTCCGAAGTCGGTGCAACGGTGGCAAACCAATCTGTCCAGTTCGTTGAACGTACCTTTGTCGAGCAACAGTTCAATGCGTTCGCGAGCCGTTTTCTTGCCCTGTCCGTGCTGTTTTTCCAATTTATCTATTCCGCCTCCAAGCAACGCCCTCTTGTCCAATTCGTCAAAACGGGCATATATTTCTTCTCTTGTTGTCATATTCATTTCATCGTTATTTGTCAGTCAAATCCAGTTTAATCATCACCTGGTTGGCACTTACCGAGTCGCCTTCGCGCACCAACACAGCCTTCACCCGACAGGCTGTCGAGACTTTGAAATTGCTCTGCATCTTCATGGCTTCAACCACCACCGCAATGCTTCCCGCCTGCAACAAGTCGCCTTCGTGCACCGGCACTTTGACTACCTTGCCGGGCATGGGAGCCACAATGCAGTCAGCCTGCTGTTCGTCTCCACCACGCTTCATGCGCAGATACTTGGCCTGCGTATCAACAATATCCACTCCATAGGAGCGACAAAACATGCTCACCTCGTAATGCTTGCCTCCTTCATCGGATGTCAGTTCCGCATTATAGGAATAGCCTTCATGCAGAATCGAGCAACTTCCGTTCTCGGCCATTACAATATCTACTTCGTAAGGCTTTCCGTCAATTGACACCTGCACTTTGTTTCCATTCTTGGCTATCAGGACGACATCTGCCGTCCGGTTTCCGATATGTATTTCCATCTGTCTGCTCAGTTTTTGGTTTAATTGGAATCAGATTCTTAACACTCCCTTCTGCAAGCCGAACTCACGCCACCGGCTGATGGGATGCAGATCGCTCGAAACATGGCTCCGGTTTTCCTCCAAGTTCATCAGATAGTCGATATAGACAGCGATGACGACCATATTCTCGAACTCTTCATGGTTGCCACTGCCACGCATCAGCTTACGGGAATTTTTGGCTAGAAACTGTGTGTCATAGTCGCCCCGTACAAAATCGGGCATATACATGATGCGCCTCAGATAACTCAGATTGTTTTTCACGCCGGTAATCTTGTATTCGTACAGCACACGACGCATCCGTTCGATGGCATACTGCCGGGTCGTGGCCCAGACTATGAGTTTTCCTATCATCGGGTCGTAACAACCCGGCACCTCGTAGCCCTCGTAAACGTAACTGTCTACCCGTACACCGATGCCGCTGGGTCGTATTATCTGATGAATGACGCCGGGCGAAGGGAGAAAACCGTTAGCCGTATCCTCGGCACAGATGCGGCACTCGATGGCGTGTCCGCGTTGCACCAACCCGTCCTGACGCAGATGCAACGGTTCGCCTGCCGCTATCCGTATCTGTTCTTTCACCAAATCGACCCCAACCACCTCTTCGGTAACAGGATGTTCTACCTGCAGGCGGGTATTCATTTCCAGAAAATAGAAATTACGATGCCTGTCCACTAAAAACTCAATGGTGCCCGCCCCCGAATAGCCTACGGCCTTTGCAGCCGCCACTGCCTTTCTGCCCATCTCCTGCCTCAGGTCAGAAGTAAGAAAGGGGGAAGGACTCTCCTCTACCACTTTCTGATTACGCCGCTGAACGGAACATTCGCGATCGAACAAATGAATCACATGACCATAATTGTCGCCCAATATCTGAAATTCGATGTGGTGAGGCTCTTCTATATACTTTTCTATATAAACCGTATCATCGGCAAACGACGACAGCGACTCCAAACGGGCAGCATTGTAAGCCTCGACAACCTCGTCACGACCGCGTATAAGCCGCATTCCCTTTCCACCTCCACCCATTGAGGCTTTCAGCATGACCGGATAACCAATCTCATCACACAAACGGAGTGCATCATCGGCATTGCGCAACGGACGCTCCATGCCGGGCACTACCGGAATCCCGGCTTCCTGCATGCGCATACGCGCCCGTATCTTATCACCCATCAGTTCCATCGTTTCGGCCGACGGACCGATGAACAGTAATCCTTCGGCCTGACAACGGCGCACAAAATCTGCATTCTCCGACAGAAACCCGTACCCCGGATGAATCGCATCGGCCCTGCAATGTCTGGCCACTTCCAGTATTTTGTCGATACACAGATAACTTTCTGTAGCAGCCGCCGGTCCAATGGGATAAGCTTCGTCGGCATACATCACATGACGCGAAGTACGGTCGGCCTCGGAGAAGACAGCCACAGTGGCTATATTCATCTCACGACACGACCGCATGATACGCACCGCAATCTCACCACGGTTGGCTATCAGCACTTTCCTGATTTTACTTTTCCCCAAAGACTCATCACCGGGACAAAACGAGGTTTCCACTGCCTCCTGACGATCGGGACACAAACTACCGGAATCATTTTCCTCTGAACAACTACGCACACAAAAGTCTGCCTCCAACCCCAACAAAGGATCAGACAGAGGATCATCGTGCCTGTTGTCAAACACACTCCTGCAACGCGGACATACCTTTTCCATAGGCATTCCTTTCCAACAAAAAATTTAATTATCGAATCTTTTCGCACCGCTTTCCTATCCCACGAGTAAAAACGGCCTTTGATGAAAATGGCAGGTCTTCTGACTGACTCCCGTTCCGACACCTTCCCAGTCCTCTGTTGACCAGTGGCAAAAGCTTTTGTCGGAACGTTGAATGGAGCTTCACAGCAGCGGGACTGTCCGGGACTTTCACCCGATTCCCTTTTAATTCACGAAGATGAACATCCGCATGAAACCAATTCGCGGCAAATATAGAAGAAAAAAACTAAAGACAGAAAAGGCTGAATAAGATTTTTCAGCAGAAACAAAACTTTTTTCCTCCGGATTCAAGCCTCCGAATCCGGTAAACATACCACCTGCATAGTGTCTGAACAAGATATTGCTTTCGACAATAAGTATAAGTAAAAAAACGTCCTACAATATGGTATAATGGGTAATAATTCCCCAAATTTGTTGCGCATGTTCTACAATATCCCCACTTCCCGGAGCATAATCCACACCCCGAAATCAGTAAAAGTTATGCAAACAAACCTAAGCACAATCTAACATATCTGAAACCAGACTTCTCCTCCCCCAAAAAGCTTTTTCTGAGTCCGAAACAAGAATAACGAAGCCGGAAGCATTTACTTACCTGTACAAGCTGCTATTTATGAGTGACTTATCGTAACATCCAAGCCTTACGGTGAGCAGAATCAATCCAACATCCCCAGTGTTTACCGTCATACACCGCATAAACAACCATTAACAGGCAGACAGCCGCATACCACAAGCGGCTTCCACCGCTGGCATCTCCTTTGCACTACAGTTAATGAGCGAAACAATAAAACTGATTATTCACCTAAACTTAAACGATTATGAAGAAAGTATTAGTAACATTAGCCATGATTCTCGGAGTTAGCACTTTTGCAACGTTTGCACAAGAAGTCAGCCAACCGGTAACAGAAAATGCAACGGAAACCACCGTTCAGCAAGACGAGTTTGTGAAAATGGATCCTTCCGCACTGCCGCAAACCCTCCTCGAAAAGCTGGCAGCCACGTACGAAGGCGCAAGTGTAAAAGAAGCCTATGTGAAAGAAACAGAAGGCAAAAAGATCTTTAAACTGATCCTTGTGACGACAGACGAAAAAGAAATGGAAGTCATTCTGGATGAAAACGGCGAGCCTGTCAAAGAATAAGCTCTTCAAAATGTAAATACCCCATTTCCCACCGGTCCCGGTTCGCGACGAATCGGGACCTTTATTTTGAACGCCTGTAATCGGCAATGAAACCCTCCATCATCCATTTGGCCAGCGCCTGACGGTTGGAGCTGAGTACAAAACGCCGCTGGTCGAAAGCATTCTGAATATTGCCCAACTCGACAAATACGGCTGCCGGCGAAGCATTGAGCAGCACGTACAGGCGACGCGCACTGACAGTACCTTCGAAACCGCGGTTAGGCTGATGCCGGTCGTACTTCGACTCGAAAGTATTCTTCATGCCCGTAGCCAGCCGCTTGCCCAACGTGCTTTGCGGAGCATAATAGAAGAACACGTCGGTCTGCGCACTCTTGCTGCGGCTATCTACATGCAAGAATATGGCCCGGCAATATTTATAGTTCTTACGGTCCTTGCGATAGAACTCGTTGATCTTGGCACAACGCTGCTGAAGCCTTGCCACCTGGTTCAAAGGAATCGGATCGCCCATGCAGGTTTCACGCTTGCTGTTCGACAGGTAACGGTCGTCGCGTATGCCATCCCTGGCATCCTGAATAATGATACGCACCTCGGCTCCCTCCTGCATCAGATTGCGCGCCAACCGTAGCGCTACGTCGTATGCATACTCGTCTTCGTGCAACTCGGTTTTCCCTATCCGGCCTATCGCACCCGGATCGGGACCTCCGTGCCCGCTCACCACATAGAAGCAGGCTCCTTGCAGACGGTTTCCCGTCACCTTTACATCAGCCAGCTTTTTCCCGAAGAGAGGTTCGTGAATCACATTTTTTCTGTTATCCGATTTCCGATGCCGACTCTCCTTTCCACCTTCACCACCTTTGGTACGCAAAGGCGGCAACAGATATTTCACTCCCAAACGCAATTCTTCCTTTCCGCGCAGGGCCTTTTTATTCAATTCCAAAAACTCCTTATAATAAGTTCTTCCCGGCCGGCCGTTTCGTTCCAGAAAAGCAGAGATGCCTTCCCCAGCTTTCGGGGTAGCGCGCTGCTCTTGCGCTGCCGCAAAACAGCTCAACATAGCCAACAGAATGGTTACGAATAGGATGCGAATCATAAATCTACAATCGATATTTTGGTATGGCAGTTCACCAATAAATTATCATTTAACCTTCATTGCGGACAAAATTACATTATTTTCCTTACTTTTGCGACCAGTTACATGTTAATTGATAAGAAACTAAAAAAAATAGATAGCATTATGGCAAAACAATTCAAGCCCGAGACCCTCTGCGTACAAGCCGGATGGTCTCCCAAAAAAGGAGAGCCACGCGTGCTCCCCATCTATCAAAGTACTACGTTCAAATACGAAACCAGCGAACAGATGGCACGCCTGTTCGATCTTGAAGAAAGCGGATATTTCTATACACGCCTGCAAAATCCGACCAACGACGCCGTTGCTTCCAAAATCGCGGCCCTTGAAGGAGGCGTAGCCGCCATGCTGACGTCCAGCGGACAGGCTGCCAATTATTATGCCATCTTCAACATCTGCGAAGCAGGCGACCACTTTGTCTGCTCATCGGCTATCTATGGCGGCACGTTCAATCTGTTTGGAGTCACCATGAAGAAACAAGGCATCGAAGTGACCTTCGTCAATCCCGATGCCAGCGAAGAAGAAATCTCCGCAGCCTTCCGTCCCAACACAAAAGCCCTGTTTGGCGAAACCATCTCGAACCCCGCACTTGAAGTGCTCGACATTGAGAAGTTTGCCCGCATCGCACACAAGCATGGCGTTCCCCTGATTGTAGACAATACCTTCCCTACTCCCATCAACTGCCGCCCGTTCGAATGGGGAGCCGACATCGTGGTTCACTCCACCACCAAGTACATGGACGGACACGCCACCAGCGTAGGCGGCTGCATCGTGGACAGCGGAAACTTCGACTGGGAAGCACATGCCGAAAAGTTCCCCGGACTGTGTACGCCCGACGAATCGTATCACGGACTGACCTATACGAAAGCCTTCGGAAAAATGGCCTACATCACCAAGGCTACCGCCCAACTGATGCGCGACCTGGGCAGCATCCAGTCGCCCGAAAACGCTTTCCTGCTGAACCTCGGTCTTGAAACCCTGCACCTGCGCATGCCCCAACACTGCAAAAACGCACAGGCCGTTGCCGAATACCTGCAAAAGAACGACAAAGTGGCTTGGGTGAACTATTGCGGCCTGCCGGGCAACAAATACTACGAACTGGCACAGAAATACATGCCCAACGGTTCGTGCGGCGTCATCTCCTTCGGCCTGAAAGGCGGACGCGATGTAGCCATCCGGTTTATGGACCACCTGAAACTGGCAGCCATCGTAACCCACGTAGCCGATGCACGTACCTGCGTACTGCATCCTGCCAGTCATACCCACCGACAGCTCACCGATGAACAGCTGATCGAAGCCGGTGTACGCCCCGACCTGATCCGTTTCTCCGTCGGTATCGAAAATGTGGACGACATCATCGAAGACATCGAACAGGCTCTGAAGGCCTGACAAGGTTTATTCCATCGGCGACAACCACTGTAGAGGACAGAAGCCGATGGAATAAATCCAAATCAGTATTTCATCATTCATCAACATCAATCAGACCATGGTAAAAATCACAAAAGAAGCTGCTTTGCTCTATCACTCGCAAGGCAAACCCGGAAAAATAGAAGTAGTCCCCACAAAACCATACAGCACACAGACCGACCTTTCGCTGGCCTATTCGCCCGGCGTGGCCGAACCCTGTCTTGAAATAGAGAAAAACCCGGAAGATGCTTACAAATATACAGCCAAAGGCAATCTGGTAGCCGTCATATCCAACGGTACGGCCGTATTGGGACTGGGCGATATAGGTGCCTTGAGCGGCAAACCTGTCATGGAAGGAAAAGGATTGCTCTTCAAGATATATGCCGGTATCGACGTGTTCGACATCGAAGTAAACGAAAAAGACCCGGATAAGTTTGTCGAAGCCGTGAAAGCCATCGCACCGACCTTCGGCGGTATCAACTTGGAAGACATCAAAGCACCCGAATGCTTCGAAATAGAACGCCGGCTGAAGGAAGAGCTGGACATCCCCGTCATGCACGACGACCAGCACGGAACGGCTATCATCTCCAGTGCCGGACTGGTGAATGCCCTGCAAGTGGCCGGAAAGAAAATCGAAGATGTAAAAATCGTTGTTAACGGTGCCGGAGCATCTGCCGTATCTTGTACTAAATTATATGTATCACTGGGCGCACGTCTCGAAAAC
>CABROZ010000068.1 GCA_902472795.1 uncultured Bacteroides sp.
TATGCGCGCGACGAATCGGGCAAAAACCTGGCCTATCTGCGCATCAAGGACGAAAACATCCTGGCCACGCCCGTCCACCTGCGCGTGTGGCAACAAAGCGGAAACCCGCAGGGCGAACTCATCGAATACACCCAGCGCGAACAGTTGCTGCTCGACCTGCTGCGACAGAACGAGCAACTCTCGCTGAACCGCTATTGCCGCATGGCCCACCTGTCGCGACACGCCGCCGAGCATTTGCTGGCCAAATTCATCCGATACGGCATAGTCGAAGCCGTCTTCGAAGGACACAAATTTCACTTCCGCCTGAAGTAAAACAACCCACGCCGCGCCAAACCTCAAAAATTACGCTCCAAATGGCCGCAAACATTTGAATACGTATCACTTTTTTTGTACTTTTGTCCGCCGAAAAGCAGCGCGCGCACCCCACTCTCCGCTCCCCCTCGCCCGGCGAACGCGGCGAAACCCAAGGCGACGGCTCGTGACGCGCGCACGCACGATACCAGAATAAAAAAACCAATAACTGAATATGGGAATCTTTGCCAAACTGTTCAAAAAGAACCAAGAAGAAAACTCTTCGAAAAACGTAGAAGACTTCGTGTCGCTCACACGCGTTTACTTCCAGTCGGTCATCGCCGCCAACTTAGGCATCACCAACATACGTTTCGTACCCGACGTGGCCAACTTCAAGCGCCTGTTCAAAATCCCCACCCAGGGCGGACGCCTGGGACAGGCCGAGAAAGCAGCCTCGAAGAAAATGCTGATGCACGACTACGGATTGAGCGAAAACTTCTTCAAGGAAATCGACACATCCGTCAAGAAGCACTGCCGCACGCAGAACGACGTACAGTCCTACCTCTTCATGTATCAGGGCTTCTCGAACGACCTGATGATGCTGATGGGCAACCTGATGCAATGGAAGTTCCGCCTGCCCTCCTTCTTCAAGGGCGCCCTGCGCACCATGACCGAAAAAACCGTCCACGAAGTATGCACCAAAACCGTGTGGAAGAAAGACGACGTGCACAAAACCGCCGCATCGGTGCGCCAATACAAGGAACGCCTCGGCTACTCCGAACAATGGATGACCGAATACGTGTACAACATCATCATGCTGGCCAAAAAAGAAGCAGGAAAGAAGAAGAAAGAGGAAACCACGAAATGAGTGAACAAAGAGCCACGGAGGGCTTTTTCAGTTGACAAGTTGACGAGTGAACGAGGCCATAAGGAGCTTTTCAGTTGAAAAGTCAACGAGTTGACGAAGCACAAGGAGGATATGAGGGACGTGCCGAAACAAAGGTATCTCAAACTCTCCTCCTTCGGGAAGGAGGAGTACCCGAAGGGGGAGGTGGTAGGTAAAAGGCATAAAGTGTTAATATACAAAGCGTCGTAGAACCTACCACCCCGCCCGTTGGGCACCCCTCCTTCCCGAAGGAGGGGAATCAGATACAAAACTAAGTTTCAATACCCCCTCGTCAACTCGTCCCCTTGTCAACTCGTCCCCTCGTCAACTAATAATAACCCATGAACATCGAACAACACCCCCTGCAACCCTTCCTGCCCGAAAACGCGCGCCTACTGATGCTGGGAAGCTTTCCGCCGCCACGCAAGCGATGGTCGATGGAATTCTATTACCCCAACTGGAACAATGACATGTGGCGCATCACAGGCCTCATCTTCTTCGGCGACAAGGACTACTTTGCCGACAACCGACAGAAACGCTTCGACCGCGAACGCCTCGTCGGCTTCCTGCGTCAGAAGGGGATTGCCCTGTTCGACACCGCAACGGCCGTACGCCGCCTGCAGGACAACGCCTCGGACAAGTTCCTCGAAGTAGTTCAACCCACCGATGTCCCTGCCCTGCTCCGCCGTCTGCCTGCCTGCCGCGCCATCGTCACCACAGGCGAGAAAGCCACCGCCACCCTCTGCGCACAATTCGGCATCGAAGTCCCCAAGGTAGGCGACTTCGGCGAATTCGTCTTCGACGGCCGCCCCATGCGCCTCTACCGCATGCCCTCGTCGTCGCGCGCCTATCCGCTGGCTTTAGAAAAAAAAGCAGCCGTCTATCGCCTTATGTATCAGGACCTGCAGATGCTTTGACGCACATTTATCGGCCGGAGCGCTTGCATATTCAAAACTTTCCATTACCTTTGCAGCCGCAAACACGGGAATAGCTCAGTTGGTAGAGCATCGGTCTCCAAAACCGAGTGTCGGGAGTTCGAGCCTCTCTTCCCGTGCCAACCGAAGGAAGCTGAAACTAATAAAAGAGTCGAAGCTTCCTTTTTTTGTTTTTCTCAATCCCCATCGGCATCTGGCACACCATGAAGACCCTTTACATCATCCTCGGAAGCCTGTCGCTTGCACTGGGCGTAGCCGGCATCTTCCTACCGATACTGCCCACCACACCCTTTCTGCTGCTGACGGCGGCCCTCTACTTCCGCGGCTCGCCACGCCTGTACGACTGGCTGCTACGACAAAAGCGGCTGGGTCCTTACATCCGCAACTTCCGCGAACATAAGGCCATACCGCTTCATGCCAAAATCGTCTCCGTAGGTCTGACGTGGCTCACCATCCTCTATTGCGTAGCCTTTCTGCTTCCGCAAGTGTGGCTGAAGCTGTTGCTGCTGGCATTGGCCGCAGGCATCAGCTGGCACATCCTGTCGTACAAGACGCTGAAATAGGCGCGTTTTCTCCCGCCCCTCTCGTTCTTCTGTTTTCTTTCTCCGACGCTTGCGCGCTGCCTCACTTCAGCACCACCAGCACCTTGCGCGCACCGTGGGCGCCCATCACCAGGGCTTGCTCGATGTCCGCCGTCTTCGATGGCCCCGAGATGAAGACACCATAGGGATAAGCCTCCGACTTCAGGGCAGCATAAGCTTCGTGCATGTTGTTTACAAGGCGGTTGCGATCGACCACGATAAGCAAGGCCTCGGCCACGAAATAGAGCAGCTTGTGCTTCACCGCCTGGGGAATCCATACGGCACCGTTCTCGGCCACCGCTATCTCGCCGGGTACAACGGCCAGGTCAATGCCGTTCAGCTCCTGCGCACGCTCCACGTCGTCGGGGTTGAGGGTGGCGCATGTCACTTCGGGCAGGTTCGAAGCAATGCTTCGTGCCTCGGGGAAGTGGGTGCGAATCAGCGATTCGAAAGTGTCGCCCTCCTGCCAAACGACGGCATTGCCGCCCACCTGACGGCTGACGTTGCAAAACTGGCTGATTTTGCCCGCATAGGTCGTCGCCTGCACCGCCCACTGGGGATAGTCGAAACGCTGGCGGGTGTTGCGGCGTATCTTTTCCAAGATTTCATCACGGCTACTCATGGTTGTTTTCCTCCTTTCCTTGAACTTTATGTTTCTTCCACATCTCGTTGAACGACTCGGAGGCAAACTTGGGCAATTCGCGCCCTTTCCCCCAATCGTCCATGCCGTTGTACTTCACGAACCGCGGCAGAATGTTGACCATCGGCGCCGCCCACAACGCTGCGTTGAACAGGGACGGACGCTCCATCAGGAACTTCATGCCTGCCGACATATATTGCTTCTCGCTGCTGGCCTTGCCAATGGCTTTCAGACCCTGGCGCCACTTGTATATCTGCTCGCCCAGGTCAACCTTGGCGGGGCAAACGTTGGAGCAGGACAGGCAGAGCGAACAGGCCGACAGGTTGTCGTAGTACTTCTGCGGGTCGTGAGCCATGCCCAGATTGATGCCGATGGGGCCGGGGATGAAGTAAGTATAAGAGTATCCCCCGCTGCGGCGGTAAACGGGGCAGGTGTTCATGCACGCTCCGCATCGGATGCAGTTCAGCAGACGGATGTGATCAGGGTTGGCCAACATCTCTGTCCGCCCGTTGTCCACGATGATAATGTGGTACTCGCCTCCCTGACGCGGCGAACGGAAATGCGAGGTGTAGGTAGTACTGGGTTGTCCGGTGCCCGAACGTGCCAACAGGCGGGTGAAGACGCCCAGCGCCTCCATGTCGGGCACAATCTTTTCGAGTCCGAAGGCCGATATGTTCAGCTTGGGGCAGGACATGCCCATGTCGGCATTGCCTTCGTTGGTGCACACCACCACGTCGCCCGTCGAAGCCACGGCAAAGTTGGCGCCTGTCATGGCGGCATCGGCATTCAGGAAGATGTCGCGCAGATTCTTGCGAGCCACGTGCGTCAGGTATGTCGGGTCGTAATTGCCCTTCTCGGCTCCCATCTCCTTTTCAAAGAGTTCGCCCACCTGCTGGCGCTTGATGTGAATGGCGGGCATCACTATGTGGCTGGGCGGCAGGTGCATCAGTTGCAGGATGCGTTCGCCCAGGTCGGTCTCTACGGTGTCGATGCCCTTCGATATCAGGAAGGGGTCGAGCTCGCACTCTTCGGACAACATGGATTTGCTCTTGACAAAACGCTTCACGCCGTGGCTGCTGAGCAGGTCGTAGATGATCCGGCGATATTCTTCGGCATCCTTGGCCCAATGCACGATGGCGCCGTTGGCCGTGGCGTTCTTCTCGAACTCTACCAGCAACTCGTCCAAGTGACTGTTGGAGTATAGTTTCAGCTGGCAGGCTTTCTCGCGCAGGTCTTCCCATTCGGGCAGCTCGCGACTCATTTTATCTCGTTTGGCACGCACCATCCAGAGGGTTTCGTTGTGCCATGCCACCATGTCCTTGTCTTGAAGGAACTTCTCGGCGGCTCTTGAATGCTTGGTACTCATAGTTGTGAAGCTAATATTTCGACAATATGAATGGTTTTCACGGGCAGGCGCTCACGGTCGATGACGCCCTGCATGTGCATCAGGCACGAGCTGTCGGCGCCGGTGATGTATTCGGCTCCCGTTTCCATGTGATGCCTGATTTTGTCTTGTGCCATGCAGACGGACACCGCCTGCTCTTCGACGGCAAACATGCCTCCGAAGCCGCAGCACTCGTCGGGATGGGCGGGTTCGAAGACTTCGATGCCCTGCACCATCGACAGCAGGTCGCGGAGCTTGTTGTAATAAGGGATGTTGCGCTCGCTGGGCGACGAGAGGTTCAGCTCGCGTACGCCGTGACAGCTGTTGTGAATGCTCACCTTGTGGGGGAAGCTGGCTTTCAGCGAGGTAGGCTTCAGTACGTCGTGTACGAACTCGCACAAGTCGTATATCTTCCCTGCACTCTGGCACTGATGTCCTTCGTGCTTCAATATGCCGGGATAATTCAGTTTCACAAAGGCCACACAACTGGCCGAGGGGCCTACAATGTAGTCGTAAGCCTTGAACAAGTCCTCGAATCGACCGGCCAGTTTCGAGGCTTCGCCTTCAAAGCCCGCATTGGCCATCGGCTGGCCGCAACAAGTCTGGTCGAGCGGATAATCGACATCCACCCCCAGGCTTGTCAGCAGCTTGTAAGATGCCACCCCCACTTGAGGATAGATGGCATTGATATAACATGGGATAAACAAACCTACTTTCATGGGTTCATCGGATTATAATGTATAGTTAGTCATTTATTGAATATTGATCAGTTTGTGCGTCTGAAGGCTGAGCCGCCACCGTGGATGCGCCATGACGCAAGCCACCGTCTCGGCCGTATTCAGACACGAACAGGGCTGAAGGAAGAAATGCGCGGCGGGCAACTGCTCGTAGGGAGCCAGGTCCTGCCCTTCGTACACCACCTTCACTTCGTCCATACGCGTCAGCTTCAACGCTCCCCCCTGCTTGGGCGAACAGGTCACCCAGTCGATGCCTTCGGGCAGGGGGCGTGTGCCGTTGGTTTCGATGCAGACATATTTTCCGACGCTGTGCAGGCGGTCGATGAATGACGAGTCGATCCATAGCGAAGGCTCACCACCCGTCAGCACTACCATCGTGGCGGGGTATCGGCAGACTTCGGCCACGATGTCGTCGTCGGACATCAGAAGGCCGTCTTCGTGTTGCGTGTCGCAGAAGGGACACTTCAGGTTGCACCCCGAGAAACGCACGAATACAGCCGGCGTGCCCGTGTGAAACCCTTCGCCCTGCAGGCTGTAGAATATCTCGTTAATCTTTCTCATAGACAGCCCTGTTTGACTCCGACTCCTGCACCTCGACCTTGAAGCAAGTCGGTATCTGCTCGCACACCCAGCGGGCGATGTTTTCGGCCGTAGGGTTGAAGGGGAGCACTTCGTTCAGGTTTCGGTGGTCGAGCTTGTCTTTCACTGCCTGCTTGATGTGGCTGAAATCGACCACCATCCCGTCGGCGTTCAGCTCCTTCGAGCGGCAATACACTGTAATAATCCAATTGTGACCATGCAGATTTTCACATTTGCTTCGGTAAGAAAGGTTCAGCTTGTGCGATGCCGACACCTCCATGCGCTTGATAACTGTGTACATACGATCTGTTAATACGCTGATTTAATACTACTTTTGTCTATCATTGCATCTAATGTCACCTCGATGCGAGGGCAAAAGTAATAAAAATCCCCCTTATCCAGCATTATTTTCACCATGATTTACATTGTTTACAGCTTTTCCCGATGCGGTAGTCGGCCATTGGCATCTACTCAAAGCATTGATTTTCAGCGTACGTTCATCGCAAGCCGTCATGGCTTCGCTTCAGTGCCGGCCGACGAAAACATATCGTGAACAACCTGTTCGCGATAGGCTTTCGGAGGAAGTCCCAAATGCTTCTTCACGTATTTCCCGAAAAAAGAAATATTCGGAAAATCCAGTTCGGCCGCAATTTCCTTGATGCTTTTCGACGAATGCTTCATCAGGTATTCGATGTCCTTCAGCACGGCCAGGTCGATGAATTGCGAAGCCGTCTTTCCCCCGGCCGATTTGCAGACAGACGATAAATACTTGGGAGTGACATGCAGCTTGTCCGCGTAATACTCCACCCTTCTGTTTTTGGGATAAGAAGAGGAAAGCAAATTCACAAAATTCTTGAACAACTGCTCACCCGACGTGAACGGACGAGGATTAATCTTCACGATCTTATCCATCACGTTCTGCATGTCGTACACAAAAGCCAGCATCAAGGCATTGATCACCTTCTTCCGGTTAGGATAATCATAGGAAGCCTTATAACACAACAACTCGTAATATCGGCAAAACTCCTCTACATCATGCGGCGAAAGTGAAGCATGAGGATGGCTTTGAAACCACAATCGGACATCCCAATTACAATCGATCATTGGCACAATCTCCTGCCTATAAGAGAGGGTCATGCCTATGCAATGGCATTTAAAGTCAACGCTCAGCAAACAATCGTTTATAATCACGTTAGGCGTGCAAATAAATATGTCATTCGGATAAACCACGTAAGGAACTCCGTCGATGCATAAGGATGCCTTTCCCTGCGTACATAAAGCTATCACAAAAATCTCATTCTGAACATCCGAATTCAACTTCAACTCACCCAAATCATCGAAAAAGGCCAAATTACCATCGTTGTAAATCGTCACTTTTCGAATCTCGGGCGCATCCAGATTTCCTATCATTTTCGTCATACACTTCCTTTTTTTACATGCAAATTAACTGATTTTCCGATGATATCCATTTGTCTGAATGAAGCAAAAAGTGTTCCGCATTTCCTATACGCACAAGTAACTTCCCAAACAGAACACTTTTCATAAAATGCAGATAAATCCATTTCGGGCAAACATTCATTCCTTTGCCCCCGAAAAAACATAAAATCACATCCTAAAATGAAGAAACTTGAAATCAGCGGAATGCTGTTTCTGGCCGCATGTGTAGCCGGATGCCAAAACGACAGCAACCACAAGTTCGACACAGCCGAACCTGTAAAAGTGAAAATCATGGAAGTATCGAATCATTCGGAAAACAAAACCTCGGAGTATTCCGGAACAGTTGAAGCCGAAAATGGAACATCTCTCAGCTTTTCCGTCATGGGCACTGTGGACAACCGGTGAGATATTCCTACCCAACGACACACTCTGTAGCAGGCACCGCCGGCTACAGAGTGTGCCGCAACCGCCGGCTTATTCAATACCCCGCACTGTCTTCATCAATTGCTCGCCAAGGCCGATGGTATATCCCTGCGAGACGAAGACCACGCGATTGAACGTGTCGGCAATGATGAATAGCGGCAAATTGCCTGTCCGCCTCAGTTTCATGTTTTCGACAATCTGTCCGGCTATGCCGTCGGTGTCGATGCCGTAAATCACGGTAGAAGGCAAGCCGGGGAACGATGAGGCCGCAAACTTGGATGCCTGCTTCTCGTCGGGGAACAGCAGTACCAGCTTGCTTCCCCACTTCTCCAAGTCGGCCTTCAGGGCGGCAATGTCGCGCAAGGCATGGTTCGTAGGCTCCTGATTGACGCCTAATACACCTACCACGAAGTAACCGCGACCGCAAGCCTGCAACAGACTCTGCTTTTCGTCCGCAGCCTTGCCGTCCCACGGGGTGAAGAGCGATTCGGAATTGAAGTTGCCGATCACCTGAACGGCGTCCCGGCTTTCGCGCATCACGAGGTCGATGCGGGTGGTCTGTCCCGGCACGATGCTGAATGAAGCCATCCGAGCCAGCACCGAACCGCTGGCCAGGCGGGTACCGGTGACCAGGACATAGTTGCCGGCATCGAGCGAGGTACCATTCTTCAACAGGCTTTCCCAGGTCGTTCCGTCCACATTGCCGGCACTGCCTTCTTCGTAGGTCAGCAGCTGCAAGGAACCTTCGGGAGTGATTTTCGACAGGGTGAAGTGCGAATAATACTTCGGGTTGTCCAAGGACTTGATCGGGGTATAGGCAGCTATCAGCTTTCCGCTCTTGCTGACTTCGTCTTCCGAAAGGGCTTTTTCGAAATCTACGTCGATGGGAATATTCTCGTGCAGCAACTGCACCTTACCCGTCACGTCGTGAATGCGGGCAGGGATGCCCATGCTGCGCGCCATGGACACGAAGAAGATGTCGCGGCTGTGCGGGTCGGCCAGTCGGGCTTTCCAGACACCGGCCGGGGAAATGGGCGAAGCTCCGAGATTGCAGTTCTTGTCCACACGGATGTTTTCCGAAACCCAGGAGACGAGTTTCATCGGGTCGGCCACGTAAGCTTCGCGCTCTTCCTCGGAAACCACCTGGTTGAAGAAGGCTTTATAAGGCGTCAGTGCCTCGTTGCTGACACGCGGATTGCGCACATAGCGACGGTAAAGGTCGGCATTGGTGCAAAGGCGCGACATCATATGGTCGATCAGTACGTCGAGGGTGACGTCGCGCAGGTCTTTCTCCGAGATGCGTTGCAGCAGGTCGAAACCGCCTACCTTCGACTTGTCGGAGCGCAGACGTGCCATGAAGTTGGTGATGACGGCATGATTGCCACGCGAAGCCACCAGAATGCGGGCAGCGGCATCTTCGTCCAAACGGTACAGACGGGCAAACTCACGCGCCTTCTCGTCGGTCATGAAGGTGGCGGTATAGGCATTACGGATGGAGTCTTCGTGTGCCAGACGACGGTCGTTCTCGGCCCGCTGCTCGGGCGTTACTTCGGGCAGGTTGGCGCTTTCGGCAGGAGGAACGATGTCCAGATCGACGGAAAAGGCTGCACCCGGCTCTTTATCGAGCTTCACCTGCAGTTCGCTGTCCTTGCCGAAGGAGAGTTTGGCAAAGCCAGTCTTTCCGCCTTTCGAAGCCCATACCAGCATGTCTCCCTTGCCGGCTGTCAGCGAGGCCTTGCCTTCGGCATCGGTCTGCTTGCGGGCTACGGTATAGAATTCGGCATAGTTATAGAGTTTGAACTCGACGGTGGCTCCGGATACCGGCTTGCCCCCGGCGTCCACCACCTGCACCACGGCGCGGGCGGTCGGTGCGTAATTGTCTATCACGTTGATTTCCGTATAGCAATTCGTCGAAGACATTACGTCTTCCGGTCCTTCGTAGCGGCCGAACACCTTGGTGTGCATCAGCATTCCACGGCTGGCGGGGGCGTTGAACCAGGCCAGGTCGAGTACGGGCTCGGGCTCGCAGGCTCCCAAGAAGTGCCACTTCCCGTCGGCCCACGCTTCTACCCAGGCATGATTGTCGTCGGTATGCGCCCAACGGGGCGTATAGACCTGACGCGCCGGTATGCCTACCGAACGCAAAGCCGCCACTAATAAGGTGGATTCTTCGCCGCAACGGCCGTAAGCCGTACGGACAGTGGCCATCGGCGAACTGGTACGGGCATCGCTTGGCTGATAGACTGCCTTCTCGTGGCACCAGTGGTTCACCTCGAGGATGGCGTCGTGCAGCGAAAGATGCTTCACGCGGTCTTTCAGTTCCTCATAGAACACGACCCGCGCACTGTCCAAATGCTCGTTGTTCACCCGCACCGGAAGCACAAAGTGACGGAACAGGTCTTCGGGAATGTCGCTCCCCCAGGGCATCTCGTCGGCCGCACGACGGGCAGCCCGCACGTTCATCAGGTGGAAATCGCCCGGATAGTCGGTTATGTCGGCCAGGGGCATGTAGGCATAAAGAAACTCTAATGCCTCGCGCTCGTACGTGTCAAGGTCGGTATCGAGCACGGCAAACAGGTCGCCCTGCGGCATCTGTTTCTTTTTCAGCTCCAGGTCCTGCTCTACCTTGGCCCGGTAGTCGGCATCTTTGATGAAATGGGAATTACCGCACGCAGCAAGCAAGCACGACAGCAATAAGAAGTAAAGGGGAAGAAAACGAGTTCGCATAAGATTAAATTTACGTTGGTTACTCGGACAAAGATACGGAATGATGAGCGCAATACAAAAAGAAGCTTACTTATTTTTTCTTGCCGATTCGCATCCAGCCCCTTCCGTTTCTGAATCAGCGAACTGCTATTTATCACGGAAAAGGCAGGCATCTTCGCCCGGAACTCCAGGCCTTTCGGACAGTGCACGCAGGCTGCACAGCCACTGCAAACAGGTTGCAGCATCACTGCAAAGGCGTTGCAGCGTCGCTGCAAACCGCTTTGCAGCGACAGTGCAACGGGCGTGCACCGCTTCCAATGCCGGCGGAACGTCACTTCAACGTCAGCACTAAAGTGGTGTCGGCCTTCAACTCGAAACGGCAATCCTTATAGACCGGCGGCCCCATCACGCCTTCGGCATCGTTGCTGAATCCATACTTCTCCAACGGGATGCCGTAAGTGCCTGTGTCCAACCGACCGTTTCCGTTGGCGTCGTGAAAGACAGAAATGGCGTAACTTCCTGCGGGAAGTCCCTGACAGGGAATGCGGACGGTGCTGTCTTTTGCCCCGACCTGAAACCCCGTCAAAGGTTTCTTCAGAAAAGTCTCTTCCGACGCGTAAACAGCTACGAAGAGGGAACCCTCCGGCCGCTCGATGCCGCGTACTTCAATTGTCAGATTCGGTGTGCCCGACGTGCCGGCAAATGCTTCGGCCAGCAGGAGGCATCCAAGGGAAATAAACCATGTTTTCATAAGCAGTGTAAATAGTGATGTGAATAATATAAAGTGATTTAAGTTTCGCAAGTGCTCAACTTATTAGTTGACAAGGCTTCAGTTAACAAGTCTACTAGGCTGGAACGCCCTGTTTGATAAAGTGCCGCTTG
>CABROZ010000069.1 GCA_902472795.1 uncultured Bacteroides sp.
TTGACGTAGCCACTGCTTTGAGCAAGTAATCAGTTACTTCATAATACACAAGCAAACTCCTGTAGCCGAATGTCGGTTACAGGAGTTTTTTATTCTATTTTCCCCAGTTAGGAAAAAAAGATTTCCCAGTTAGGAAATAATTTTTTCCTAACTGGGAAAAATCTGACAACCAAAAGGCCCTACTCTATTTTCATGCACTGCATCTGCTGTTTCGTTGTTCCAAATCTCTTTCCGTAGCGTGTCCAGTAAACCGTAGCCGCCATCTGAAACATTTTTTTCGTAAGAGGCATCGTCGCCTGAATATTCCGGTATCGCTGTGCAGCTACCGACTCGGCCATCCGGCGGACAGCCCGAACAGCAACATATCTGAAAGGCGTCTTCAGTATGGCCTCGCCACTCCCCAGCCTCAACACCGAACCTATCTGATAGCCGTTTCGATTGCAAAAAAACGTCATCATTCTGACAGCCACATCGTTCTGATGATATTCCAGAAAACCACAATTAATAAGTATGGATACTACCGGCTTGCGAACAGGTGGATGGGCCTCTAAATAAGTAAGAAACTTCAGAAAACCTACCGGTAAAGCATCGGCATAGAGAGGAAAAACAAAAACGACATCGGAGTATTCACCCATATTCAAACAAAGCTCCCGATGATTGCTTTTCGTAAGCTCATAATAATCGACAGGCTTCGCGCAGTATTCAGCAAAGATTCCGGCATATACCTTAGAGTTTGACTTTGACGCCCTGGGGCTTCCATTCACTATCATTACTTTTTCCATTGTTCCAATACTGTTTTCACCACGTTGTCCAACCTGGTTTCCGTTACAAAAAGAATCTCATAACTCTCAAAGCTCATGTTGCAGGCATTACGGGCTATCAATTGCCTGAAAATATCTTTTTCTTCGTCCGAAATGTCATCGCCATATGCCACAATAGTTGCCTTCTTGAGCATAACAGCGCGCTGCACGTGATGGGTTTCCCCCTTATGGATGCGAATAAACGCCTGTTGCACAGGAATGGCACGTTCCAGCATGGTTTTCATCACAGCATCGTAACCACCATAACGGATGCGACTGATATACAGCACCCTGTCACTCATGGCAATAAAGGGATACACACGGGTAGCATCGTCGCGAATCACACATTTTCCCGGAGTTCTGGTCCAACAGCCGAAGCATCCTACACAATTATTTATCTTCAACGAAGACAGGTCGATGTATTGAACATCATCTTCCAAACCGTCCACACGGACCGGCCTGTCAGTCATTATCAGTTTCATGTTATCCTTACTTTATTTACTTGACTTTCCGCAAAAGTCCATCTATAGGAACAAATCCATTGCCAAATGGTTCAACTGCCCGATTATCACAAGCTTTACTGTAAAATGACGAGCATTCACAGAAAAGCCGTATCTTTGCGGCATGAAACAGGAATTGAAAGAAAACGGGGGACTTCCCGCCTACATTTTATGGACGCTTGCCATCGTGGCAGGTATATCGGTTGCCAACATTTACTACAACCAGCCTCTGCTGAATCTGATCAGACACGACCTGAACGTATCGGAGTTCGAAGCCAACCTGATCACTGTCATTACGCAAGTAGGCTATGCGTTAGGACTGCTGTTCATCGTCCCGTTGGGTGATCTGCTTCACCGAAAGAATATCATCCTGACTAATTTCACATTGCTGATATTCTCGCTGCTTGCCATTGCATGGGCTCCCGGCATCCACGTGATATGGGTGGCATCGCTACTGACAGGTATCGGTTCGATGATTCCACAGATTTTCGTTCCGATAGCCTCGCAATTCTCACGTCCCGAAAACAAAGGGCGCAATGTAGGAGTAGTCATATCGGGACTGCTGACAGGCATATTGGCTTCACGTGTCATAAGCGGATACGTGGGCGATGTGCTTGGCTGGCGCGAAATGTATCTGATTGCAGCCGGACTGATGGCCATATGTGCGTTCGTTGTGCTGAAAGTGCTACCCGACATCCGGCCGACATTCAAGGGAAAATACAGCGACCTGATGAAATCGCTCTTCCGCCTGATACACGACTATCCCGCTTTACGCATCTACTCGGTACGTTCGGGATTAGTGTTCGGCTCGTTCCTAGCCATGTGGTCGTGCCTGGCGTTCAAGATGGCCGGTGCCCCTTTTTATGCTGGGAGCGATGTCGTAGGCATACTTGGTCTGTGCGGCATAGCCGGTGCACTGACAGCCTCGTTCGTTGGCGGCAGTATCAAAAGAGTCGGCATCCGCCGTTTCAACTACATAGGCTTTGCTCTGAACCTGTGTGCATGGGCACTGCTCTACTTCTACGGCAACAGTTACATAGGCATTGTAGCCGGCATCATCCTGATAGACATCGGTATGCAGTGCATACAACTAAGCAACCAGGCCAGCATCTTCGAGCTCTGCCCCTCAGCTTCCAACCGGGTCAACACGATTTTCATGACCACTTACTTCATCGGTGGTTCGCTTGGAACATTCCTTGCCGGAAGCTGCTGGGAGTTGTGGGGATGGACAGGTGTTGCTTCGGCAGGTGCCTCACTCACACTACTGGCCACCCTGCTGACACTTTGCACCAAAAGATAACCTAAACAGATTCACAGAGAAATAACCATAACAAATTACCAAACAACTGAATAACCACAATGAATAAAGACAGGAAAATACCCTCGCCTCTTGTTTCACTCCTACCGATACTGTTGCTGGTAGGAATGCTATTTGCCACCATTCATACCTTCGGAAGCGATGCGCTGAGCGGTGGAAGCCAGATTTCGCTGCTTGTCACCACTGCAGCCTGTGCTTTCATCGGAGTAGGTTTCTATCATATTCCGTGGAGAGACTTCGAAATAGCCATCACCAACAACATCAGCGGTGTGGCCACAGCCATCATCATCCTGCTGATAATAGGCGCACTAAGCGGCGCGTGGATGATCAGTGGCGTGGTTCCTGCTCTGATATACTACGGCATGCAGATTCTGCATCCCGACTTTTTCCTGGCCTCTACCTGCCTGATATGTGTCATCATTTCCGTCATGACAGGCAGTTCGTGGACCACCATTGCTACCATCGGCATTGCCCTGCTGGGCATCGGCAAGGCCCAAGGGTTCAACGAAGGCTGGATAGCTGGCGCCATCATCTCGGGTGCGTACTTCGGCGACAAAGTGTCCCCCTTGTCCGAAACGACCATTCTGGCGGCGTCAATCACCGAGACACCACTGTTCCGCCACATCAAATACATGATGATTACCACCATCCCCTCATTAGTCATCAGCCTGATACTGTTCACCATCCTGGGGCTGACCCACGACACGGGCGGAACGGAACAGATCAGCGAGATCGCAGCAGCACTGGACAGTAAGTTCAACATCACCCCCTGGCTGCTCATTGTTCCGGTTGTGACAGGCATCCTGATTGCCCGCAAAGTACCTTCCATCATCACGTTGTTTGCCTCGACGCTGCTGGCAGGGCTGTTTGCCCTCATCTTCCAGCCCGACCTGTTGAAAGAGATTGCCGGCAACGACAGTCTGTTCAAGGGGTGCATGATGACGTTCTACGGCAGTACCAGCCTGCAGACCGACAACGCCATGCTGACCGAACTGGTAGCCACGCGCGGAATGGGTGGAATGATGGACACCGTCTGGCTCATCTTATGTGCCATGTGCTTTGGCGGTGCCATGACAGCCAGCGGCATGCTGGGAAGCATTACTTCGGTGTTCGTGCGTTTCATGAAGAACACCTTCAGCATTGTCACTTCGACCGTTGTCTCCGGCCTATTCATGAACCTGGCAACAGCCGACCAGTACATCAGCATCATCCTGACAGGCAACATGTTCGGTAACATCTACAAGAAGCGGGGATACGAAAGCCGCCTGCTAAGCCGCACCACCGAAGACGCGGTTACCGTCACCTCACCACTGATACCGTGGAATACGTGTGGCATGACACAGGCCACCATTCTGAGTGTACCCACAATTGTTTACCTGCCATACTGCTTTTTCAACATCATCAGCCCATTAATGAGCATGTTCATAGCAGCCATCGGCTATAAAATATACAGAAGGAAAGAAGAAGACAAGGCATAAACCGACGCCCTTTATCAATTATTATATCCCTTTGTAAGCAGATAAACGAACTATTCGCTACATTTGCAGACAGAAAATCAACAAAAACAATGAAGTACAAATGAGAAAAAGATATAGACTGTTTTTCCTGTTGGGAGGATTCCTTACCTTGACAAGTCTCTTCTCATGTGGCGTGGACCGCTGGCCGGAATACTATCCGTGGACGGGACGTGACCTGTGGATAGACAGCGTCATGCGGGAAGACTACCTGTGGTACGAAGAAATTCCTGCATTCAACGACCTGAACTACTTCATTGCCCCCCAATCCTTCCTCGATGCGGTAAAATCGAGCAAGGACAACGATATTTCTGCCGTAGATACACTGATAAATACTCCCATCCCGGCCTACGGTTTCGACTACTCACTGAGCCAGGTTCCGGACAACGATACGGCCTATTACGCAATGGTGACCTACGTCATGCCCGAATCGCCGGCAGCCGAAGCCGGCCTGCAACGTGGCGAATGGATTATGATGGTGGACAATGACTACATCACCAAAAACAACGAAACAATACTGACCGAAGGCGATAGCAAGAACATCGTCATCGGGAAATATACCGTACACACCGAAACAGCCGAAGACGGGACAGAAACCGAAACCACCGAAGTGGTGAAAGACCGTGAAGCCGTGCTACCTGCCACACGCCCGGTGACGGATGCCGTCATACCGGCAAGCACCATCATACAGCACAACAACAGCAACATCGGCTATCTGGCTTACAACAGTTTCGAAAGCGGCAGTGACGCACAACTGCTTGAATTCTCGAAAACCTGTGCGACAAACAACGTAAAAGACTTCGTGCTGGATCTGCGATACAATGCCGGCGGCAACATGACAAGCGTACAGACACTGGCCTGCATACTGGCACCGGCCGACAAACTGGGCGGTACACTGGCCTCGCTACAGTACAACCAGAAGAAAAGCGAAAAGAACCGGGACCTGGTATTCGATGCACAGCTGCTGTTGGGAGGCTCCAACCTGAATCTGTCCACCGTTTACATACTGACAAGCGGCACTACTGCCGGAGCGGCAGAAATGCTGATTAATTGCCTGGCTCCCTATATGAATGTGATTGTAGTAGGCGAAACAACGAAAGGAGAGTACATTGGTACCGAGCGATTCGACAACACTCAGTTCATGTGGACGCTGCGCTTAGCCGTCTGTCAGATACTCAACTCACGCGGTACGGCCAACTATGCCAATGGATTCACGCCAAGCTATTCCGTCAGTCCACTGAACGACCCGGCTTCCGTTCTTCCCTTAGGCGATCCGAAAGAGGCACTGCTTAGTGCCGCATTGGGAATCATCGACGGTAGCATCAGCTTGGACGGCTCGGAAACCACCCGCGCAACAAGTACTACTACCGTGAAGGAAGTGAAAGTAAAACGTACCTTCCCGCGAGGCATCATTGTCCGATAATCAGGCAGGAAGGTACGGAAGAAAAGCTTAACGGTTGAAGTACTTTTCAAAGAACAGTATCTGGTAATCAATCGAATTATTCCAATACCGCCCGTCGTGAATGCCCGGACGAGTAATAAAGTCATGGTCAATGCCGCGCTCCAGCAGGCGTTTGTGCAGGTCTTTATTCACTTCGAGGAAGAAATCTTTCTCACCACAATCAATAATCAGAGCCAGATCACCGTTGGTGATACTGTCGAGTTGGTTGACAACAGTGTGTGCATCCCACAATGCCTTGTTCGATTCGTACTCGCCAAGCTGTACAGACATTTCCCAATTCTTCGGGAAAGGACGGATATCGACACCGCCACTGGTACTGCCTGCTGCCCCGAACACATCCTTATGACGTAAAGCATTCCACAAAGCACCGTGTCCGCCCATACTCAATCCCGTAATGGCACGGCCTTTACGGTCGGCCCGTGTAGCATAATGCGAATCCGTATAGTTCACTAATTCCGAGGAAATAAATGTCTCATAACGAACATCCTCATGCTTCGGGCTATCCCAATACCAGCTGTTCTTACCGTCGGGACAGGCAAAAATCATGCCTTTTTCATCGGCTATCTTTCCCAGCTCAGGCTTGATATCAATCCACGTTCCGGCATTTCCACCATAGCCGTGAAGCAGGTAAACCACCGGACACGCCTGAGGATTCTGCCCCATCGCTTTGTCGGGAACTACATAAATCACTTCTACCTTCTTTTTCATCGAAGGACTGTCCACCCATACTGTGTCAACCCGTGCAGCTTGCACTGAAACGGTCAGTATCAGCAACAAAATGGCAAACAAACATGTTCTTTTTCTTACGTTTCTCATCGTTTTATATCTATTTTATGATTTTGTCCGTCAAATTTAGTAAGTTTGCGACATAAACACTCAAAACAGTATATGGAATTTATCATTATTCTCGTCTTATTAGTATTGAACGGTATATTTGCCATGTACGAAATAGCATTGGTTTCGTCCAGCAAAGCACGCTTGGAAACGCTGGTTGGCAAAGGCAACAAAAAAGCCAAAAGCGTACTAAAACAGTTGGAAGAACCGGAAAGGTTTCTTTCGACCATCCAGATAGGCATCACACTGATTGGAATCGTTTCGGGAGCTTACGGTGGAGCTACTCTGGCCGACGACGTACAACCTTTGTTCGAACTGATCCCCGGTGCAGCACCGTATGCCGAAACGTTGGCCATGATTACAATCGTTGCCGTCATCACTTACCTGTCGCTCATCATCGGAGAACTGGTTCCTAAAACCGTGGCTCTGAACAATCCGGAGAGGTGGGCAACCTTACTCAGCCCCTTCATGACGGCACTGACCAAAATTGCTTATCCTTTCGTCTGCCTGCTGAGTGCCTCGACCAAACTGGTCAACAAAATGATCGGTATGGAAAACAACGAAGAACGCCAGATGACACAAGACGAGCTGAAGATGATTCTGCACCAAAGTTCGGAACAGGGCGTGATCGACAAAGACGAAACCGAAATGCTGAAAGATGTATTCCGCTTCTCGGACAAGCGGGCCAACGACCTGATGACCCACCGGCGCGACGTAGTCGTACTGCATCCTACGGATACAAGCGAAGACGTACTGCGAACCATCCGCGAACAGCACTTCAGCAAATACCTGCTGGTGGACAAGAGCAAAGACGAAGTCATCGGTGTGGTATCGGTAAAGGACATTATCCTGATGCAAGGCAGCAACCAGCCGTTCGACCTGCGTGCCATTGCCCGTCCGCCTCTCTTCATTCCCGAAAGTCTGTATGCCAAGAAAGTGCTCGAGTTGTTCAAAAAGAATAAGAACAAATTTGGCGTCGTGGTGGACGAATACGGAAACACGGAAGGCATCATCACCCTGCACGACCTGACGGAAAGCATCTTCGGCGATATCCTCGAAGAGAACGAAACAGAGGAAGAAGACATCATCGTGCGCCAAGACGGCTCCATGCTGGTCGAAGCCTCGATGAATATCGACGACTTTATGGAAGCCATGGGCATCCTGAACTACGACGACTTGCGCGAAGAAGACTTCACTACTCTGAGCGGCCTGGCCATGTTCCTCATCGGACGAGTTCCAAAGGCAGGCGACCTATTCAGCTACCGGAACTTGGACTTCGAAGTGGTGGACATGGACCGCGGACGTGTGGACAAATTGCTGGTCATCAAGCACGAAGCAGAGGAAGAAAAAGAATAAATGCACCTCTGCCCGCCAACAGTTGCCAAAGGAGCATGATGCCGGTTCCTGCACTACTCCATGCCGCTAAGGGATATGTTCAACCACCGGTATATCCATATAAATAAGGTATTCCCCCCTACATAAAAAAGATTGCAAGCCCCGTCAATGCAAGGCTTGCAATCTTTTTTATATCCTTTCATCTTCTGCGCGGCGGCAGGAAGACGTTACTTTATCGGGTCGATTGTTATTTCTTCGGAGAAGAATATCTGGCATTCAGTCCTTCCAGAATTTCTTTGGTAATGTTGTAAACGCTGTCGGCATAGAGCAGATTGTCGAAACCGGTGTTACTGATAATCAGGCTATAACCTTTTGTCTTATTGTATTCTTTCAGGAACGAGTTGATTGAATCGCGCAGCTGAAGGCTGTTCTTGTCGTTTTCGCTCATCAGTTCAGACTGCAATTTGTTGCTCAATGCCTGCAAGTCCTGCTCCAGCTTGGCGATGCGGTTGTATTCCTGCTGGGCTCTTTCTTGTGAGAGATAGGCGTTATTCTGATATTTTGTCTGGAATTCCTGTTTCTGCTTATCCAGTTCTTTGGCTTTCTGGTTCAACGTCAGACGAACATTCTCGCTCTTCTTCACCATGGCCTCGTTCAAATCGATGCAGAAGTTGTATTTAGCCAAAAGGGTATCAATTTCCACATAAGCAATCTTCATGCCCGACAATCCGGCTGCTGCCTGTGCAGGAGCACCTGCTGTTTGAGTTTCTGTTTTGCCGGCACATTGAGAAAATAAAACGATCAGTGCAAGAGCTACCAAACCGTTCATCAGATAGTTCAATCTCTTCATAATTTGATAAATATTGTTTTTAGAATTAATTAGTTCAGACTCTCATTCAGTTTCTTTTCCAGTTCGTCGATGGAGAAACGGGGCTTGCGTTGCGCTTCCCGGTCCTGCGACTGTATGCATCCGATGCCCTTGTCGCGCAATGCCTTGTTGCCGCTGACGTGCGAATTGGGAAAACGCCCGCCTTTCACAAAAAATACTTTTACGCCCAACAATAAGACGCAAATAGCAACTATTAACAATGTTATTAATACGGTATGGAGCATATTCACTATTTTTGTGGGTGCAAATATAGGGCTTTGGACGGACTAACGTACCTTTTTTTATATTAAAAAAGAGAGAGCGAAAGTAAATAGTCAACCAATTTAACCATATTTAGCAATGAGTGGTTAAACTAATCAAGATTATCGAATGAAAAAAGAAGATTTAAAACCGCAAGGCGTGTTCCATTATTTCGCAGAAATATGCCAGGTGCCACGCCCCTCGAAGAAAGAAGAAAAGATTATAGCCTATCTGCAAGCATTCGGAAAGAAGCATAATCTGGAGACACTGACCGACGAAGTAGGCAACGTCCTGATAAAGAAGCCTGCCACGCCGGGAATGGAAAACCGTAAGACCGTTGTGCTGCAATCGCACGTGGACATGGTGTGCGAGAAAAACAACGACGTGCAGCACGACTTCCTGAACGACCCCATCGAAACCGAAATCGACGGAGAGTGGCTGAAAGCCAAAGGCACCACACTGGGAGCCGACAACGGCATCGGTGTAGCGACCGAACTGGCCATACTGGCCGACGACACCATCGAGCACGGCCCACTGGAATGCCTGTTCACCATCGACGAAGAGACCGGACTGACCGGTGCCTTTGCCCTGAAGGAGGGATTCATGAACGGCGACATCCTGCTGAACCTCGACTCGGAAGACGAAGGCGAACTGTTCATCGGATGTGCCGGAGGCATCGATACCGTAGCCCAGTTCACCTACAAAGAAGTAGATGTACCTGCCGGATACTTCTGCTGCAAGATTCAGGTGAAAGGACTGAAAGGCGGACACTCGGGAGGCGACATTCATTTAGGACATGCCAATGCCAACAAAATTCTGAACCGCTTCCTGAGCCAGACATTCAAGAAGTATGATATGTACCTGTGCGAGATTGAAGGCGGAAACCTGCGCAATGCCATCGCACGCGAAGCTCACGCCGTCATCGCCCTGCCCGAAGCCAACAAGCATGACGTACGTGCCGACTTGAACATTTTTGCTTCGGAAGTACAGGCCGAATACAACGTGACTGACCCTGACATGACGCTGCTGATGGAGTCGGAAGCACCACGCGCAAAAGCCATCGACAAGGATACCACCAAGCGTCTGCTGCAGGCCCTCTACGCCGTACCTCACGGTGTGTATGCCATGAGCCAGGACATTCCGGGACTGGTAGAAACATCTACCAATATGGCTTCGGTCAAGATGAAACCCGGAAACATCATCCGTATCGAAACCAGCCAGCGCAGCTCTACCGCTTCGTCCAAACGCGATATGAACACCATGGTACGCACCGTATTCGAAATGGCCGGTGCCGAAGTTTCTTCGGGCGAAGGCTATCCGGGATGGAAACCCAATCCCCACTCCGAAATTCTGGAGATTGCTACCGCTTCGTACAAACGTCTGTTCGGTGTGGATGCCAAGGTGAAAGCCATCCATGCGGGACTGGAATGCGGTCTGTTCCTCGACAAATACCCGACATTAGACATGATTTCATTCGGTCCGACCCTGCAGGGAGTACACTCGCCCGACGAACGGATGCTGATTCCTACCGTACAGAAGTTCTGGGATCACTTGCTGGACATTCTGAAGAATATACCTGCCAAGAAGTAACCCACTGATACATCAACAAGGACCGACCATGACAGACCGAACACACCCTGCGGCAAACCGCGGCTTCGGCATGCAGGAAGCTTTGCTGTTTGCAGCCGTATGCAGGATGTGCATCGGGACTTCGAGGTCGGTCCTTGCTGTATCCTCACGGCTGAAAAGAGGAGTAGTCTGTGCCTGCATACTGCTGTTCTCCCTGACCTTACACGGCCAGGCACCCCGCGACACCGCCCGGTTCCGCGTCATGTCATACAACGTCGAGAACCTCTTCGACTACCAACACGACACCCTGAAAGAAGACCGGGAATTTCTGCCCGACGCCATCCGCCACTGGAACTACACGAAATACCGGAAGAAACTGAACGACATCGCCCGCGTCATCACCGCCGTAGGCCAATGGGAAGCGCCTGCTCTGGTAGCCTTGTGCGAGGTGGAGAACGATTCGGTCCTGCGCGACCTGACCCGCTATTCTGCCCTTCGCGAAGCCGGATACCGCTATCTGATGACTCATTCGCCCGACCTTCGGGGCATTGACGTGGCTTTGCTCTATCAGCGGCACCTGTTCAAGCCCGTTGCCCATCGAAGCATCTCCGTCCCGCCGCCCGGCAAACACAGCCGCCCTACCCGCGACATCCTCCACGTCACCGGTCTGCTGCTCAATCTGGATACGCTCGATGTATTCGTCTGCCACTTCCCCTCCCGCTCGGAGGGCGCAAGGGAGACAGAGCCTTATCGCCTACGCGCCGCCCGATTGGTAAGGCAGGCAGCAGACAGCCTGCTGCACGTCCGCCAACGGCCGCAAATACTGATAATGGGCGACTTCAACGACTATCCGCACAACAAATCCATCCGCCAGGTGCTCGGAGCACAGTTACTGCCGAAAAACACCGGCGGAAAT
>CABROZ010000070.1 GCA_902472795.1 uncultured Bacteroides sp.
CGGGCGGTGGACACTTCGCGTCCGGTGACGGGAGCGCTGGCCGGAGTAGTCATGTCCAACGAGACGGGTTATCCCGAAGCTGTTGATGTAGTGGGCTACAACTATACCGAAAACCGTTACGACCAGGATCACGCCACTTATCCCGACCGTGTCATTTACGGCAGCGAGACAGGTTCGGGCATCGACACGTGGCAGGCGGTAACGAGTCGCGACTTCATTTTCGGCCAGTTCATCTGGACCGGCACCGATTATCTGGGCGAAGCGGGCCGGTGGCCGTCGCGCGGACTGTACACGGGTCTGCTCGATTTCGGCAGTTTCCCCAAGCCCCGCGGACATCATCGTGCTTCGCTGTGGTGCGAACACCCGGTGACCTACATCGGCACCTATCCCAAGGCCGACTATCTGTCGCCCGACGCCTGGGACATCTGGAACTACGAACCGGGGCAGATGGTGCGTGTGGTGTGCTACACCAACGCTCCACAGGCACGCCTGTTGCTCGACGGCAAGGAAGTGGGAGCACTGAAACCTTACGACCCGCAAAGCGGCATCATCCATTGGGACATTCCTTATCAGGCTGGCGAACTGCGTGCCGAGGGCTGCGACGAGGCGGGCCAGGTGCTGTCGTCTTACAGCATCCGTTCGTCGGGTCGTCCGTATGCCATCCGTGTCAGTGCCGACCGCACGTCGCTGCCAGCCGACCGTGCTACGGCTCACCTGACGCTAGAAGTGATTGACGAACAAGGCATCGTGGTGAAGTTGGCTGACAATGACATCCGTTGCACCATCGAGGGGCCGGCACGCCTCTTGGGTCTTGAAAACTCGAACAACAGCGACATGAGTGACTACACCACCCGCCATCGCCGCGTATTCCACGGCTGTCTGCTGGCTTACGTGCAGACTACGGGGCAAAAGGGTGACGTGCGCATCCGTTTCACTTCGCCTTTGCTTCAGGGAGCCGAAGTCCTGCTTCGGGCAGAATAGGCTTTGCGCGGGCTGCATGCAGGCTGCACGGTCGCTGCACACTGGTTGCAGACTCACTGCACACAGGTTGCAGACGCGCTGCACGCAGGTTGCAGCGTTACTGCATACAGGTTTGCAGTGTTACTGCATACAGGTTTGCAGTGTTACTGCACACGGCTTTGCAGTGCCGCTGCAACCTGCGTGCAGTGACAGCATGGCCTGTAGATGGCGGACGGAAGGCGAGGATCGAAAAGAAAGGCATCCGGCCGTCAAGGTAAGAGAGGACGAGGAGAGGGAAAAGAAATAAATGCAATGTCGGATTCGGAAAACCGGGCACCTCTTTTGAAAAATAGAATCAGTTTATTACCTTTGTCTTATCAAATGCTAAATTGATAGGAGTCAGCCCTTCGCGACTTAGCGACTATATCTCCGGAAAATGCGAACCTACTTTGAAAGTAGCTCGTGAAATCAGTCATAAACTAAATATTGATGCCCATATTGTATTGGGTGTATAAATGTCCAGTATGAAGAATCTTGCTAAAATCCTCTTCTTTTGTCTGTCGCTGCTCAGCGCAGGCCTGTCGTCGTGCTCCGAAAGCGAAGACCGTGTTTCGCCTATCGAACTGGCTTATGAAAGCCCGGACGTCGTGTTCGACAACGAGAATCCCCGCATGACGATGATGGGCTACGAAACGTCCGAACGCGTGCTGCTCGTTCGTGGCGGGCAGGGCGAGTATCGTGTGGAAAGCTCCGATAATGCAGTGGCAGAGGCCCGTTGCGAGGGCAACCGGTTGTTGCTACGCCCCATAGGAGTAGGGAAGGCGACCGTCATCATCCGCGACGAAAGCGGCTGTGACTATTGGCTGTCCGTGTCGGTAGGCTATCCGTTCTATAAGTATGCCGTGATAGACAACCGCGTGTCGTTGCAGGGCGAAGGCCTGACCGACGACGAGAAGAAGGCGTTGGAAAAGGAAATGCTGGAGGCGCAGGTCGGACCTGCCGTTTTGGAAGGGTACGCCTTTGTCTATCAGAATGAAGCCAAAAGCGAAGGCACGCTGGTGGCCGGATCTTCACGCTACAGCTTCGATGCTTCGGCACAGGCCATTGTGCCCGACGAGCCGTTGCAGCTCGATGTACGTACCGACGACGGTTTTGCCCGCAGCTTCTTCTTCGAAAGTTTTACGCCCGTACGTTTCTCGTCGGACAACGGCAATGCCTCCGACGAGCTGTTTCTGAGCGAACGCAATGCCGGAGTTGCGGCCGCTGCTCGTGACCTCGACCAGACACCTTATTTCCGTTGCTTCGCCTTCGACCGCACCGCGCAGTACAAGGACCGCTATCCGGCTCTGGAGCGTGCCTGCTACCTGCAAGTAGCGGTAGAGCAGTATGTAGGGGTCACCACCGAAGACTGAGCTGGGCGGTTTCCCCCTTTTTCCCGTTGTCGGTTTCGTGCTTACAGCACGTATTGCACTTCCTTGAACAGGTAGCTGCGTTCCTTTCCGTTCTCGTCTTCCAGCACAAAGCGGCCGTCCGCTTCGACACGCAGCAGGCGGGCCTGGAAGCGGCCGTCGGCATCCTCGTACGTGTGGTAGCCGCGGCGGCGGAACAGCGAGCGGGCGTAGCGGGCGTTCACCTCGTCGGCATAGGCTTTGGGCTCTTCCATGCGCAGGCCTTCGTAGTAGATTTTCAGCCGTTTCAGTATGTGCGTCAGTATCTCCTCGCGGTTCTGTTCCTTGCCGGTGATCTGCTTCAGCGAGACGGGGTTGGGGGCATCGCTGCGGAAAGTCTCCTGATTCACGTTCAGCCCGATGCCGCAGATGCAGCGGCTGATGCTGTGTCCCGTCAGTTCGTTCTCTATCAGCATGCCGCAAATCTTCTGTTCGCGGTAGTAGATGTCGTTGGGCCATTTGATGAAGAAGTCGTTCGACCATCGGTTCAGTTCTTCCTTGATGGCCAGCGAGGCTATCTGCGACAGGATGAACTGTCGGCGCGGTTCCAGGAAGGTGGGGTAGAGGACGACGCTGAACAGCAGGTTCTTGCCTTTCTCCGACTCCCAGCTGTTGCCGCGTTGCCCTTTGCCGGACGACTGGAACTGGGCGGTTACGGTTGTGTACTCGGCAACGGAACCGGGTTGTTCGTTGCACAGTTGGCTCAGGTACTGATTGGTCGATACGGTTTCTTCGACTTCAATCATCGGAAACGTAAAGTTCTCAGGCAATGTTTTCATATTCGTTACGCGTTTTAAGGTTGGATTTCATGATTACTTCTTCGTATGAGGAAATAGCTGATGTTTTCTATTTTCATGTTGGGTATGGTTTGTCCCCTGCTCGTCAGAACAGGGGCGGGTAAAAAGCTTCTTTGATGTGTTCGATGCGGAAGTTCTCTTTTTCGCCTACGGCAGTGATGATGTCGAAGCGTACAGGGGCGTCGATGCCGAAGTGCTTGATGTAGGCATCGGCAGCTACCACGATGTGGCGTATCTTCTGCCAGTCCACAGCTTCGCGCGGCTCCTTGTAGTCGGTGTTCCGGCGGGTCTTTACTTCTATCACCACCAGCTCGCCGTCCTTGGTTGCCACGATGTCCAGTTCCAGATGGTTCTTGCGCCAGTTGCGGTGTAGTATCTCGTAGCCGTTCTTTTCGAGGTAGCCCACGGCTGCGTCTTCTCCGGCTTTGCCTAAGGTATTGTGCACTGCCATTTTTTCAGTTTTTGGTTCTTTCCCTACAAAATTAATCTTTTTTCTGCTTTGTTTTTACAGAAGTAAAGCTAATTTTGCAGGAGAAATATGAGAAAGCGAGATAGAACCTGTGCCAAGTCCACGCCTCAGGAGCCGAAACGCATGCAACGCATGGTTTGCCTGATGAGCGAGGAAGAGCTGCGGATTGTGGATAGTTATCTGCGTAAGTACAAGATAACGAACAAATCGCGCTGGCTGCGCGAAACTGTGCTTGCTTTTATCCATAAAAACATGGACGAGGATTATCCCACACTGTTTGGCGAACACGACATGCGGCGGTAATTCTGTGCATTTTTATATTCTTCATTCTTCATTCCTCATTCTTCATTTCCTTATGGACGATACTTACTTCATGAAGCAGGCCCTGGTCGAAGCGCAGAAAGCTGCCGAACGGGGAGAAGTGCCGGTAGGCGCAGTCGTGGTGTGCAAAGACCGCATCATTGCGCGTGCCCATAACCTGACAGAAACCCTGACCGACGTCACCGCGCATGCCGAGATGCAGGCCATTACGGCGGCGGCCTCTTCGTTGGGCGGAAAGTATCTGAACGAATGTACGCTGTATGTCACGGTGGAACCGTGCGTGATGTGTGCGGGAGCCATCGGGTGGGCACAGACTGCCCGGCTGGTCTTTGGAGCTTCCGACGAAAAGAGGGGGTATCAGCGCTACGCACCCCAGGCATTGCACCCCAAGACGCAGGTGTCGCAGGGCGTACTGGCCGACGAGTGTGCCCGGCTGATGAAAGAGTTCTTCTTGAACAAACGGCGCTGACAGGTGTGTCCTGCGTGTCAACCGTTGGATTGAATCAGTTTCCTTTTGTACGGACAGGGAGTGGTAATCGTTTGCGTTATTGGTTCGGCTGCGGAGGTGCAGCCGTGACGGATTATTCTTTTACTTCCTCAAAGTCAACGTATTCGCCGTCGTCCTTTGTGAAAATCTTCTTGCGTTTGAAGTGTATTTCCCCTTCTTCGGGTTTGATTCCTTCGTCGTTGTTGCTGCGCGAAGAGGTCTGTTGGTTGTTCCCGCCAAACGAATAGCCGCCGCGACGGTAGTCTTGGCCGGCTGTCTTCTTGCGTCCGAAGCCGAAGAGGCTGCGCACTAATCCGCCAATGATGCTGAGGCCGATAATCAGTATCGCGATGATGAGTATAAACAGGAATCCTATGAAGTGTAACATGTGTATCGAAGTATTTTAGTGGTTTCTTTATGCAACTTCTACTACAACAACCGTGCCAGACGGAAAGTTCATGCTTTCTTGCGTCCCGTCAGCAGCGAAAGGAAGATGTACCACACGATGCAGGTAGCCAATCCTTTCACTTGCAGCGTGGCAAGGAAAACGACGCAAAGTATCAGGAAGCTGAAACTTACCTTATTGTCTTTCCACGACAGGTTCTTGAACTTGAGCGAGAACATGGGAATTTCCGAAACCAGCAGCCACGAGAACAAGCACACCAATACCAGCAGGTAAAGCGGGTGGAAGCTTTCGCCGACGAGCATCGGATGATAACCGGCTATCAGCGAAGCCCAAAACAGGGCATTGGCAGGGACGGGCAGGCCGATAAAGGAGGTGGTCTGGCGTGTGTCGTTGTTGAACTTTGCTAATCGCAGGGCCGAGAACACAGCTATCAGAAAAGCGGCATACGGCAACCACGTCGCAGCCCCTTCCATATAGGCGGGATAGTGCATTTCCTTGAACAGCGAGAAGACGATGAGCGAGGGAGCCAATCCGAAGCTGACGTCGTCGGCCAGTGAATCCAGGTCTTTCCCGATGACGGAGTGAGCATTGAGCGCACGTGCGGCCATCCCGTCGAAGAAGTCGAACACGGCACTGATAATGATGAAGAGAAGTGCCATTCCGTACTGTGCTTCGAAAGCCATTACACCGGCTATGCAACCCGAAAACAGGTTCATGCAGGTCAGTGTATTGGGAATATGGCGGGTAATGCGATTTGCCATGATGTTGCTGGTTTTATTTAAGTTTGGCTATCACGGTTTGGTTACCGGTAGTCAGTTGTCCTAATTCAACGAGGATTTCGGTCCCCAGCGGAAGATATACGTCCACGCGCGAACCGAATTTGATGAAGCCCATGTGTTCGTCGATGTAGCATTCTTCGCCCGGCTCGGCATAGGTCACAATGCGTCGGGCCATGGCACCGGCTATCTGGCGGGCCATTACTTCTACGCCCTCGGGGGTTTCAATCACTACCATCGAACGTTCGTTGTCGGTGCTGGCTTTGGGCAGCCAGGCTTTCAGAAACTTTCCGTTCTGGTGGCCTACCTTTTTTATGGTACCGTCCACCGGATACCAGTTGGCATGTACATTGACGAGACTCATAAAGATGGAGACCATGATACGGCGGTCGTGGAAGTATTCCGTTTCTTCCACCTCTTCGACCACAACCACTTTGCCGTCGGCCGGGGCTACGACTACCTTTTCGGTGTCGCCGCCAAACAGGCGGATCGGGCAACGGAAGAAGTTCACCATAATACCATATACCACAAGGCTGATAGTTGCAACGATGTAGAAGGGAATTTTGCATTCCAGTCCGAAATACAAGCCGGCATTGACTACAAGCAGCAACAGAAAACTGCCTGTCAATGTATGTGTTCCTTCACGGTGAATACGTATCTTTTTTAGTTTTCTTAGTCGGACCATTTACCTTCGTTTATATTTTCTACTAAAATTATCCGCAAAAATAGGCTTATTTTGAAAATCTAACAAGAAAATACTGGCAGAAATGCAAGTGTTGATAACTTTTAGGGGAATATTTTTGTTAGATGTTTCATTGGTTGTACTTTTATGCGTTCAATATAAAAGAATGTTTTTATGCAGGATTTTGTTCATCTACACGTACATACCCAGTATTCGCTTCTTGACGGACAAGCCAGTGTCAGCCGTCTGGTGGACAAGGCCATGAAGGATGGAATGAAGGGAATTGCCGTGACCGACCACGGAAACATGTTCGGTATCAAGGAGTTCACCAACTACGTCAACAAGAAGAACGGCGGCCCGAAAGGAGAAATCAAAGAGCTGAAGAAGAAAATGGCCGATATTGAGAGCGGCAAGGAGGAATGCGAGGATAAGGAAGCCGCGCTGGCCGACTGCCGTGCCAAGATAGCCGATGCCGAAAGCCGCATCTTCAAGCCCATCATCGGCTGCGAGATGTACGTGGCGCGACGTACCATGGACCTGAAGGAAGGCAAGCAGGACCAGAGCGGTTATCACCTGATTGTGCTGGCCAAGAACGAAAAGGGGTACCACAACCTGATCAAGCTGGTGTCGCGTGCCTGGACAAAGGGATACTACATGCGTCCGCGTACCGACCGCAGCGAACTGGAGAAGTATCATGAAGGACTGATTGTCTGTTCGGCCTGCCTGGGAGGCGAGGTTCCTAAGAAGATCACCAACGACCGGCTGGAAGAGGCCGAAGAAGCCATCCGTTGGTATAAGAATCTGTTTGGCGACGATTACTACCTGGAACTTCAGCGGCACAAGGCGACGGTGCCCCGTGCCAATCACGAAGCCTACCCGCTGCAGCAGAAAGTGAATGCCAAACTGCTGGAATATGCCAAGAAGTACAACATCAAAGTGATCTGTACCAACGATGTTCACTTTGTGGACGAAGAGAACGCCGAGGCGCACGACCGTCTGATCTGCCTCAGTACGGGCAAGGACCTGGACGACCCCACCCGTATGCTCTATACCAAACAGGAGTGGATGAAGACCAAGGCCGAAATGAACGCCCTGTTCGAGGACGTGCCCGAAGCCCTGTCCAATACGCTGGAGATTCTCGACAAAGTGGAATTCTACTCCATCGACCATGCCCCCATCATGCCGACCTTTGCCATCCCCGAGGACTTCGGCACAGAAGAAGAATATCGCAAGAAATATACCGAACAGGACCTGTTCAACGAGTTCACCCGCAACGAGAACGGTGAAGTGGTGCTCGACGAAGAAGCCGCCAATGCCAAGATCAAGCGTTTGGGCGGCTACGAGAAACTGTACCGTATCAAGCTGGAAGCCGACTATCTGGCCAAGCTGGCCTTCGACGGTGCCAAGCGCCTGTATGGCGACCCGCTGAGCGAGGAGGTGAGGGAACGGCTTGTATTCGAGCTGTACATCATGAAGACGATGGGTTTCCCCGGCTACTTCCTCATCGTGCAGGACTTTATCAACGCTGCCCGTACCCAACTGGGCGTTTCCGTCGGTCCGGGACGTGGTTCGGCGGCCGGTTCGGCAGTGGCCTACTGTTTGGGTATCACGAAAATCGACCCTATCCAGTACGACCTGCTGTTCGAGCGTTTCCTCAATCCTGACCGTATTTCCCTGCCCGATATCGATGTGGACTTCGATGACGACGGACGCGGCGAAGTGTTGCGCTGGGTGACCGAGAAATATGGACAGGAAAAAGTGGCTCACATTATCACCTACGGTACGATGGCTACGAAGATGGCCATCAAGGATGTGGCGCGTGTGGAGAAGCTGCCGTTGTCCGAGTCGGACCGCCTGTGTAAGCTGGTGCCCGACAAGATTCCCGACAAGAAGCTGAACCTGCCCAATGCCATCGCTTACGTGCCCGAGTTGCAGGCGGCCGAGGCATCGCCCGACCCGCTGGTGCGCGAAACCATCAAATTTGCCAAGATGCTCGAAGGCAATGTGCGCGGAACCGGTGTACACGCGTGCGGAACCATCATCTGCCGTGACGACATCACCGACTGGGTGCCTGTCAGTACGGCCGACGACAAGGAGACGGGCGAGAAGATGCTTGTCACCCAGTACGAAGGCTCCGTCATCGAGGATACGGGACTTATCAAGATGGACTTCCTCGGCCTGAAGACGCTGTCCATCATCAAAGAGGCGGTGGAGAACATCCGCCTGCATCGCGGACTGGAACTGGACATCGACAAGATTTCGATTACCGACCCTGCTACGTATAAGCTTTATTGCGACGGACGCACCATCGGAACCTTCCAGTTCGAGTCGGCCGGTATGCAGAAGTACCTGCGCGAGTTGCAACCCAGCACGTTCGAGGACCTCATCGCCATGAACGCCCTGTATCGTCCGGGACCTATGGACTACATTCCCGACTTCATCGACCGTAAGTGGGGTCGTAAGCCCATCGAATACGATATCCCCATCATGGAGAAGTATCTGAAGGACACGTACGGCATCACCGTCTATCAGGAGCAGGTGATGTTGCTGTCGCGTCTGCTGGCCGACTTCACCCGTGGCGAGTCCGATGCACTCCGTAAGGCAATGGGTAAGAAGCTGCGCGACAAGCTGGACCACATGAAGCCGAAGTTCATCGCCGGCGGGCAGAAGAACGGGCACGACCCGAAAGTGCTCGAAAAGATATGGGCCGACTGGGAGAAGTTTGCTTCGTATGCGTTCAACAAGTCGCACGCCACGTGCTACTCGTGGGTGGCTTACCAGACTGCCTACCTGAAGGCCAACTATCCTGCCGAATACATGGCGGCCGTGATGAGTCGAAGCCTGTCGGACATCACCACCATCACCAAGCTGATGGACGAGTGCAAGGCAATGGGCATACAGGTGCTGGGGCCGGACGTAAACGAAAGTAACCTGAAGTTCACCGTCAACCCCGAAGGCAACATCCGCTTCGGACTGGGTGCCGTGAAGGGTGTGGGCGAAGGCGCCGTGCAGAGCATCATGGACGAACGTGCCAAGGATGGACCTTACAAAGGCATCTTCGACTTCGTGCAGCGCGTCAACCTGAATGCCTGCAACAAGAAGAACATCGAATGTCTGGCACTGGCGGGCGGTTTCGACAACTTCCCCGAACTGAAGCGTGAACAATACTTCGCTGTCAACTCGAAGAACGAAGTCTTCATCGACACACTGGTGCGCTACGGCAACCGCTATCAGGCCGACAAGGCTGCAGCCGCCAATTCGCTGTTCGGCGGAGAGAATGTGGTGGAGATTGCCACTCCCGAGATTCTGCCGGCCGAACGGTGGAGCGACCTGGATCGCCTGAACCGCGAGCGCGAGTTAGTGGGCATCTATCTGTCGGCTCATCCGCTGGACGAATATGCAGTGGTGCTGGAGCACGTGTGCAACACGCACATGGCCGAACTGGATGACAAGGCTTCGCTCGTAGGGCGCGAAATCACCATGGGCGGCATCGTCACTTCCGTGCGCCGTGGCATCAGCAAGAACGGAAATCCCTACGGCATTGCCAAGATAGAAGACTATTCGGGTTCGGCCGAACTGCCTTTCTTCGGACAGGACTGGGTGACTTACCAGGGTTACCTGGGCGAGCGTACCTTCCTTTTCATCAGGGCGCGCTGTCAGCCCAAGCAGTGGAAGAAGGACGAACTGGAACTGAAAATCACTTCGATGGAACTGCTGCCCGACGTGAAGGAGAAACTGATCAACAAGATTACCATCGTCATCCCGCTGGACGCCCTCAACACGGCCCTTGTCACCGAGCTGGCCGAGCTGACCAAAGGGCATCCGGGCAATACGGAACTGTACTTCAGGGTGCGCGACACGGATACGAAGCAGACGCTCGATCTTGTTTCGAGGCCTGTCAAACTGTCGGTGGGACGTGAATTAATTTCTTATTTAAAAGAACGTCCGGAGCTTGACTTCCGGATAAATTAATTATCTTTGCCACCGCTGAAATCAATTTCATACATTTAAATTTTTTGAAACTATGGCTTTAGAAATTACAGACAACAATTACAAGGAACTGCTGGCCGGCGACAAACCGGTAGTGATAGACTTCTGGGCTCCGTGGTGTGGCCCTTGCAAGATGGTGGCTCCCATCATCGAGGAACTGGCTGCCGAATACGAAGGCAAAGTGATCATCGGCAAGTGCGACGTGGACGAGAACTCGGACATGCCTGCCGAATTTGGCATACGCAACATCCCCACGGTGCTCTTCTTCAAAGGCGGAAAGCTGATAGACAAGCAGGTGGGATCGGCTCCGAAACCGACTTACGTGTCGAAGATCGAAGCACTGCTGTAACATCCGCATCAGACAACTGACGTTAAACCTCTAAATTCATACATTATGGGACTGGAAGACGATTTCTTGAAACAGGATGCAGACGATGAGAAGACCATCGAATACATCAAAAACTATTTGCCGCAAGAGCTGAAGGAGAAGTTCTCCGACGATGAGTTCTATTATTTCCTCGACCTGATTGACGAGTATTATTCGGAGAGCGGCATTCTGGACGCGACTCCCGACGATGACGGATACATCGACATCGACCTGGAGAAGGTGGTGGACTACATCGTCAAGGAGGCCCGTAAGGATGAAATGGGTGAATACGACCCCGAAGAGATTCTCTTCATCGTGCAGGGCGAGCTGGAATATACCGATTCGCTGGAAGATGAAGACTGACCCCGCTTCCGCAGGCCGGAAACGGCGGTGAGGAAATGCTGAGGGAGGGCGTACCGAAACTAAACTATCTTAACCTCTCCTCCTTCGGGAAGGAGGAGTCCCCGATAGGGGGAGGTGGTAGGTGAAAACATAAAGTATGGATATACGATGTTTGGTGATAACCTACCACCCCGCCCGTTGGGCACCCCTCCTTCCCGAAGGAGGGGAGCCGGATAGCATCACTCCG
>CABROZ010000071.1 GCA_902472795.1 uncultured Bacteroides sp.
GCGAGCCGTGCAAGTGTGGCTGGCGGAGGTTGCCGATGCCGGGAAATTGTACGGAAAGGGAGGGTGGGATGACAATTATTCTTGATGTCGTGCGGGGGATATTGGCAGAAAAGCTCTATCTTTGCATGTTTGAATTTTCTTCCTCCGCCGCTGCGGAGCCGAAGGCTGATAATTTACGGAATTTATGAAAGTAATCAATTTTGCAGAAACCAATTCGGTCATCAACCAGTATGTGGCCGAAATCCGTGACGTGAACATACAGCAGGAGCGCCTGCGCTTCCGTCGCAACATCGAGCGCATCGGCGAACTGATGGCGTACGAGATGAGTAAGGAACTGACCTATTCGGTGAAGCAGGTACAGACGCCGCTGGGCGTGGCCCAGGTCAGTACGCCCGACGACGAACTGGTGGTGGCTACGGTGTTTCGTGCCGGATTGCCCCTGCATCAGGGCTTCCTGAACGTGTTCGACCGTGCGGGCAATGCCTTTGTTTCGGCATACCGTTATTATAAGGATAAGGAATGCCGCGAACTGGATGTGCACATCGAATACATTGCTTCGCCCGACCTGACGGGGAAGACGTTGCTGTTGGTCGATCCCATGCTGGCCACCGGCGAGAGTATGGAACTGGCCTGGAAGGCTTTCTTGTCGAAGGGGACTCCCAAGCGGTTGCTGATAGCCAGCGTGATAGCCAGCCGGCAGGGAGTAGAGCACCTGCAGCAGATTTTTCCCGGCGATGAAGTCAGGTTGTGGTGTGCAGCCATCGACCCCGAGCTGAACGAGCGTTCGTACATCGTGCCGGGTCTGGGCGATGCGGGCGACCTGGCTTATGGCGGGAAGCTGTAGCAGGTGATAAAGGGTGCATCCAAACAGAATATGCGGAATACGGTTTATGCCGTCCCGAACAAGGTGAAGGAACTGTAAGCATGGGTTTCTATTCCCATAGTTCCTCACTTTGTCCGGAGCGGCAGACTGTCTGCATCTTTTTGTTCGGATGTTTTTTTATTCTTCCCGTGTAGCAACCTCCTCACCCAGAATGTGCAGGTCTTCCACGCCCGTAACTTCGGTTGAGCATTCGCCCAACCAACCGTTTTCCTGATTGACACCGCAATATATCTTGATGAAGTCCACACCGGGCAGGTTGACTTTCTGTCCTTTTGAGTTGACTGCCCAGTCGATGTCGATGCAGGCGTCATCTTTGGCATTCTGTTCGTTGTCGGCATAGCCGTAGCGGAACTTGTAGAGCACGAAGTAAGTGCCTTTGCCGCTTTCGTCGATGCCGTTCTGTGGCAGGCAGGTGCCGTTGAAGGTCAGTTTTTCGCCTTTAAACCATTGCGGGAAGTAGGGCTGGTTGTGATAGTTGTTCTTTACTTTATAACCCGAATTTCCCTGATTGTCTTCCCAGCGGATGTATTGTGCCTTTTCTTCGGCTGTCGAGGGTTCCTTTTCGGGGCGGTAGTAGGTGATCTGGTAATTTTTGTAGGTGTGAACGTCGTTTCCGGCGTTGACGGCCATCTGATACCAGGCTTCGCCCTCGGGGTCGTTGTGAGCACTGCCGGCTATTTCGTACCACTCGTCGTCATCGGGCATGCCGTTCTTGTTCTTGTCGTAAGCCACCATGATGACACCCGGTTCGCAACTGCCGCCTACGGGAGCATCCGGATTGGGATTGGCAGCCGAGTAGAAGGCATTGCCCAGCACGCGGAAGTCGCGCAACCCCGGCTTGTTTTCGATGGTGTGGTCGAAACCTACCGTGACGTATCCGCCGAATCCGCCGAGCGAGATCATGCTTCGGTTGCCGTTGCCGATGGCGTCGAGCACTTTCTGGTTCATTTTTTCCTGTGTGTCGCCTTCTTCGTACGAGGGCAGGACGTTGGTAAACTGTCCTACGGCAGGCATGAAGTCGAAGACTTTGGTGATGTACGATTTGGCGCCTTCGGGAGTAGTGATGCTGCCGTCGCCAAACCCAACTGTTATCTGAAAGGTGTAGCTGAAACTGTTTGTTCCTTGGGTTGCAGTCAGTTTCAGTTCGTACTCTCCGGCGTTGGGGAATATGTATTCCAGACGCTTGCTGTTGGACAAGGTTTCGCCGTCCAGTGTCCAGGCGTAGGTGACACCTTCGTCGGATACGCTGTTCACTTCTATTTTGAACAGCTGATCGACTACTGCCTTGAAACCCGATTCGGGTACGTTGACGGTGATGTCGGTCTGCTGAAGCACATATGGTTCCGACTTGTCGCTGCTGCACGATGCAAGACCACCCGATACGAGGAGGGTTGACAGGGTAATGCCCCACACGGATCTACTGAATACATTTTTTTTCATAATACGATTGTTTTTAATAAGTGAATATAGATGAGTTTATTTAAAAGGTTCGGTCGTAAAGGCAAAGTGGGCAGGGATGTCGCCCGTCATCACTTTCCATTTCTTTTTCCCGTCGGGGCTGAAACAGTACAGATAGCCAGGAGTAACGTAATTGGTGGCATCGGCCACAAAGATTTCCTTGGTTTCCGGATTTACGGCCACGCCGTAGGGAATTTCTATTTCCTTGTCCGTGCCGTCGGTGATGAAGTTGTGCGAAACGATCTTCTGCCACAACACGTCGTAGATGGCGTATCCGATGCTGTTGCTTTCCGTCACGTAGCTCCACTCCACGCTGGTCATGTAGATGGAGTCGCCGCACAGGTGCATTTCGCTGGCTGCTATGCCTAAGTTGCCGATGACCTGGTCGGTATGGCTGTCGATGACAAACACGTCCGACCCCGTTCCGTAGTAGTCGCCGCGCGAGCTGACGTATATCCGTCCGAAGCGGTCCAGCTCCATGCGGTGCAGGTTGATGGCTACGTCGATGGACTTGGTGACCTGAAACGACTGGAGATCGACTACGGACACCGTGCGGTCGTAGTTGGGATAGCGGTAGCCGCCCGAGTTGGCTACATACAGTTTCCCGTCGGTGATGACCATCTCTTCGGGCTGATAGCCGACGATGACTTCGCGCGTGATGCTCAGGCTGGCGGTATCTATTTCGACTACCTTTCCGGGACGGGCGTCAGGGTCGATCTGAACAGGGCCGGCATAGGAGCTGACGTAGGCTTTTCCGTCGTTGAACACAATGTTGCGGCAGTTCAGCACGTCGATGCTGGCAATGTGTTCGGCCGTATGTACGTCCATCACTTCCACGTAGTGCGAACAGTTGATGACGGCATACAGCTTGCTGCCATAGACGGCTATGTCGTTGCCCACATCGCCCAACTCCTTGACGATGGAGGGGTTGCGCTGGGGATAGATGTTGCGGTTGTACTTCCCGGTGGTGTAGTCGAAGAAGTCGATGCTGGCCTTGTTGCTGCCCATGTTGCCCTCGTTCAGCAGGAAAAAGCCTTTGACGGGGCTGCCGGTATAGGGAGGAGTAATCCATTCTTCTTCCGTGTGCATCATGGGGATGTCGCCGCGGCAAGCCGACAGACTCAGTATCAGCCAAAGGCTGCCCAACATCAGCCGGATGTTTATCTGTTTGTTATTTGCCATACATATATGATTATTTAGTTTTCTTTTCCTTTAAAACGTATATTGCACGATGGCTTTGAAGTTGATGCCCGGCATGGGGTAGCACGACACTACTTCGTATTGCTGGTTCAACAGGTTGTTGACTTCCAGTGTCAGCTTCATGTCACCCGTGCGCAGCGGCAGGTTGCGCGAGACGGAGAAGTCGCTGGTGTACCACGGCAGTTGGTAGTTGACCGGCAGGTTGGCTTGCGAAGAATAGCGTTCGCCGGTGTAGATGAAGCTGTAGCTGGCTTCCCACTGCTTCCAGTTCAGGTTGACGGCTGCCGAACCGCTGTGCCAGGGTATGTAGGGTATCTGTCCGCCATAGTACAGTTTCGTCGGGTCGGTAAAGTCCTGTGCCTTCTGATACGTATAATTCATGCGTGTGGTCAGTGTCAGGTCCTGCGTCGGTTGCCAGTTGGTCTGCAGGGCAACGTCTATTCCTCTGATTTCCACTTTGCCCAAGTTGACCATGGTCCAGCGGAAGAAGTTGGACGTGGGAGTCGCTACAATCTTGTTCTCCACCTCGTTGTAGTAAACGTCGGCCTGGGCTTCGATGTGCCGTAGCCAGGTATGCTCGAAGTCTTTTCCATACGTGATACCTATATTATATTGGTTGGTATATTCCGGCTTCAGGTTGATGTTGCCTATAAAGGTGTAGTACAGGTCGTTCAGCGTCGGCATGCGGAAGATGCGCTTGTAGAAGGCGCGCAGGTGCAGGTCGTGCTGCCTGAAAGGCTGCCACGAGGCAATGGCTGTGGGTGTCCATTCCATCTTGTTCGAGGCGGCGGTTGTGTCCGAGGCCACGTTGTCGTGGACGAAGGTAGCCAGGATGCTGGCTTGCATCTTCACCCGCCCTAAGTGCAGAGAGGTGGCGGCGGCGGCCAGCACCGTGTGACGGCGTGGATAGACAAAGTCCTTCAGGTCGGCATTCAGCAGATTGAACTGATAGTCGGCCGACAGGCTGACGTCCCACGACGGCAGCAGCGTGTAGCGCTGAGCCAGCGATACGTAAGCCTCCTGCTGGCGGTAGTGGTTGTTGATGTATATCAGGGCTTCGTCCTGTCGCGGGTCGGCTAAGTAATGCAGGTAGTCGTAGGCATACTTGGCGTTTAGCATCAGGCTGTAGCGTTCGGAAAAGTCCTTGCGGAGCGAGCCTTGTACAAATACGTTGGTATCCCACTGACGGTCTTCGTGCGAGAACTTGTTGCGCACCACGGCACCCGGATAGCCCCGTTCGGAACGGTAGAGGTAAGCCTTGGCCTTCCACTGTCCTTGCGGCAGCTTGCCGAACCAACCGTTCTCCAACCGCAGGGCATTGACGTCGCCATTGCGCCGGACAGCTGTGGTGTCGTAGCCTTCTTCCACGCGATAGGTGAATTTATAGCGACCGGTGGTGTACATGTATTCGCCGCTGAGCGACATGTTGACCTTTTCGCTCACCTTCTGTTCCCAAAGCAGGGCGGGATTGACGGTGCCGAAAGAGCCGGTCTTGAAAGTGGCTTTCACCCGATGGGTCTCGTTGTCATCGAACTTCGGTGTCCGCGACTGCAAGTAGATGGAGCCTGCCGAGCCAAAATCCTTGGCCGGTTGGAAGATGGCGCTTTTCTGTCCGTTGTACAGGGTGACACTTTCCATGTTGTCCAGCGAGAAGCGTCCCAGGTCCACCGTTCCGTTCTGTGCATTGCCCAGTTCGATGCCGTCGTAGAATACGCCGACGTGATTGGTGCCCATGCTGCGTATGTTGACGGTCTTCAGGCCACCCACACCGCCGTAGTCTTTGATCTGTATGCCCGAAAAGTATCGCAGGGCATCGGCTACGCTGTGCGAGGCAAGGCGTTGCAACTGTTCTCCCTGAAGCTGCTGTACGGGTATGACCTCTTTGTGGAGGGTACTCGCCGTGATGACAACCTCGTCCAAATGCTGCAAACTGTCAAGCCTGCTTTGTGCACAAAGGGGCGTAATGCTCCCGGCAATACTGCAAGCAAGCATGACAGACAGGATACTGCGTCTGCTCATGTCTTTTTAGTCTCTTAAATGTTTTCTTATGCTTCGTATGGCCTTCCTAACCCCGGAGGTCGGTCAAGTATGAATGATGGCAGGTCTTCTGACTGACTCCCTTGCCGAAACCTTCCCGATGTAGCTGCTACATCAGTGGCATAAGTTTTTTCGGTAAGTTGAAACTGGAGCTTCACAGCAGCGGGACTGTTCGGGACTTTCACCCGATTCCCTTTTAATCCATTCGCCCGGTCGGACGAAACGGAACCAATTCGGGGGCAAAGATAGTGAAAGGCGAGAGCAATACAAAGAAGAAGCAAGCTTATTTTTTGCATAGCCGAGCCGTATCCTATTTTATCTAATAAAGATAGTGAAAGGCGAGAACAATGAAGGTGTGTCAAATTAAGGAACCGTTTTCCTTTAGGCACGGATTACACGGAATTTCGCGGATAGTTATACTTCTTATAAATAAGAAGAGAGAGGGGAAAAAGAAATGTCGGGATTCATCACAGATTCACCGTTTGTAGCGAATAAGAAAAGTCGGGTTGATTGTACAACCCCTTATCCGGACAAAACAAGTGCCATCTGTGTCGAATCCCGACACATCTATGTTATAGCGAGAGCGAAGACGCCGACAGGCTTACTTCACTTCCCACGTATCGTTGGTCATCAGCAGTTCTTCGAAGTTGTGATACTTCTTCTTGGCCGAAACTTCTTCAATCTGCTGGTGTACGGCTTCGTCGTAGGTCGGAGCTTCCACGTCGCGGATCACGCCGAGTGCGATGGGGAAGTCGGGGCCTTCCATCAGCGCCAGTTTCAGTTGCAGGGTGTTGTCCATGCAGTGCGCGTCGTGCACCAGGATGTCTTTTTCCGTGATGCCGTTTTCACCCAGCTTCACTACCTTCAGACCGAAGCCTTCCTGCATCAGTCCGTATTCGTTGTTCTCACCGAACAGCATGGGTTTGCCGTGCTCTAAGTAGATGGCGTTCTTGGCGCGGTCTTCCTTCTTGGCTACAGAGTCGTGTGTACCGTTGTTGAAGATGACGCAGTTTTGCAGAATCTCGCAGACGGCGGCACCTTTATGGTTGTAGGCCGCTTTCAGGATCTCTACCGTACCGGCTGCATCGGTGGCCACGGCGCGGGCAAAGAAGCGTCCGCGTGCGCCGAAGCACAGTTCGGCCGGATGGAAGGGATCTTCTACGGTGCCGTAGGGCGACGACTTGCTGACGAAGCCACGGGGCGAGGTAGGCGAGTACTGTCCTTTGGTCAGACCATAGATGCGGTTGTTCAGCAGAATCATGTTCAGGTCGATGTTGCGGCGTACGGCGTGGATAAAGTGGTTTCCACCAATGGCCAGTCCGTCACCGTCGCCCGAGATCTGCCATACCGTCAGACGGGGATTGGCAACCTTGGCTCCTGTCGAGATGGCGGCCGCACGTCCGTGAATGGTCTGCATGGCGTACGTATTCATATAATAAGGTAAGCGGCTGGAGCAACCGATTCCGGAGATAACCGCAGTTTCCCACGGAGCTACGCCTATTTCTGCCATTGCTTTGTGCAGTGAAGCCAGGAAGAAGTGGTCACCGCAACCCGGACACCAGCGGGGTTGTCCTTTCTTAAAGTCTTTTGCTGTATATTGGTCCATGATATTTTCTCCTCTGTGATTATTGGTTTAAGATGTTAGTGAAGGCTTCTACCAGCTCGGCTACAACGAACGGCTGTCCTTTTACTTCGTTGTACTGGTACGGAGTGAAGTTGTCTATCTTCATGCGCAGGTAGGCGGCAAACTGACCCAAGTTCTGTTCGGCCACTACTACCTTCTTGTAGCGTTTCAGCACGGCTTCCGTATTCTTTGGCAGCGGGTTCAGATAGCTGAAGTGAGCCAATGCCACTTTCTTTCCGTTCTTTATCAGCTCTTCCATGGCCGAATAGAGGTGCCCGTAAGTACCTCCGAAGCCCACGATCAGCAGGTCGGCATCTTCGGCGCAGCCTTGTACTTCCACGTCGGGTACGGGTATCTTGGCAACCTTCTCAGCACGCAGATGGCACATCAGGTTGTGGTTTTCGGGATCGGTCGAGATGGCTCCCGTGTTGCTGTCCTTCTCCAGTCCGCCCAGGATGTGCATGTAGCCTTCCTGTCCGGGGATGGCCCAGTAGCGTACGCCCGTTTCGGGGTTGCGGCGGTAGGGAGTATAGTTGTCTTTCATCTCGGCAGGTGCGTAGGGCGGATTGATGGCGGGATATTCGGCCAGCTTGGGCAACTTCCAGGCACCGGAGCCGTTGGCTACATATCCGTCGGTCAGCAATACGACGGGTGTCATGTGTTCGAGGGCTATTTTACATGCCATGTAGGCCGCGTCGAAGCAGTTGGTCGGTGATGTAGCGGCAATGACCGGCATGGGGCTTTCGCCGTTGCGTCCGAAGAGGGCCTGCAACAGGTCGGTCTGTTCCGACTTGGTGGGCAGACCGGTGGACGGACCGCCGCGCTGTACGTCGAGCACTACGAGCGGCAGCTCGGTGATGACAGCCAGGTTCATGGCTTCCGACTTCAGGCAGACACCGGGACCCGAGGTAGAGGTAACGGCCAGTGCACCGGCGAATGAAGCTCCGATGGCAGTGGCGCATCCCGAAATCTCGTCCTCGCACTGTACGGTCATCACGCCCAGTGATTTGTGCTTGGACAGTTCGTGCAGCACGTCGGTTGCGGGAGTAATGGGGTAGGAGCCGAGGAACAGCTTCAGGCCGGCCTTTTCGGCAGCAGCAATGAATCCGTAAGCTGTAGCCTTGTTTCCGGTGATGTCCATGTATCTGCCCGGAACGGCGGCTTTGCTTTCAATCTTATATGTATGGGCTACGGAAGCATGGGTGTTGTGTCCGTAGTCGTATCCTGCATGAATGACTTTGATGTTGGCTTCGGCCACTTCGGGCTTTTTGGCGAATTTCTCGCGGATGAAGTCCTCGGCAATCTTCAAGTCGCGGTTGAAGAGCCAGCATACGAGGCCCACGGCGAACATGTTGCGGCATTTCAGTATCGACTTGTTGTCCATGCCGGTGTCGGCCAGGCAGTCTTTTACCATCTTCGAGATGGGGGCGGCGATGACATCTTGTTTGATGCCCATTTCTTCGATCGGGTTATCGGTCTTGAAGGCGGCTTTTTCCAGGTCGGACTTCTGGAAAGCATCGGTATCGATAATGATACAGGCAGTCGGTTTAGCAAACTTGTATTGGGTTTTCAGTGCGGCGGCGTTCATGGCTACCAGTACGTCGCATTTATCTCCAGGTGTATAGACTTTGTCCGCTCCAATATGTACCTGGAATCCGGATACGCCGGTCAGCGAACCTTGCGGGGCTCGGATGTCTGCCGGATAGTCGGGGAAAGTGCTGATGTCGTTTCCCACCGTAGCCGAAACTGTAGAAAAGATGTTGCCGGCGAGCTGCATACCGTCGCCGGAGTCTCCGGAGAAGCGGACTACCACTTGCTCCAGTTCTTTGACCATCATGTCGTTTGCCATAACTTACGATTTACTTAATCTGTTATTACTAAAAAAAGTCCCTTTTTTGAATTTGCAGGAACGCAAATTTCGCAAAGTTAATCGGATTAACAAAACTTTTTTCGAAAAATCGGCGGAAAGCATTATCTTTGCGCCTACATTTTTCCGCTATATGCAGAATCTATGCAAAAGGTCTTGTAGTTCAACGGATAGAATAGAAGTTTCCTAAACTTTAGATCCGGGTTCGATTCCCGGCGAGACTACTTGAACGATGATTTTTCCCCAGTTAGGAAAAAAACGTTCCCCAGTTGGGGAAAATTAATTTCCTAACTGGGGAATTTTTATTGTGCTGCTGGCTTAGTTTACAGACATACTCCTTGTAGTAATGCTTGAAACAGCGGGAACCACCGGAGTGAAGCAGGATAAGAATAACCATAATCTCAGCATCACTCATACGGTTGGGTTTGTTGCGATGCCTGGTCTTCTTATCATCAATCATATATTTTTCCTGTTGAAATGTAAATTCCTTGCAAAAATCATCGGCCATACAATAAATCTCTGTAACTTTAGACTCAGGAAACATAGTGATAATCGTTTAAATGTTATAATTGCTCACCATAAATTTAATACTTTTATCGCTATGTTCCTAATTTTCAGTGAAATATTTATTCACTTATATCGAACTCAGGTTCTGTATTATTATGGATAAGGAAATGTTACAAACTGCTTTATGTAACAACATAAGGCAGTTCTCAGTTACCCAATTTGTTCGTGAAATAGAGCAGAAATACGAACTTTTTCATACACTCTACTACATTGCTATGAACGATGATTCATCAGCTGCCAATCATGCATTGTTGGTATGTGAGAAATTAAGTGAAAAGCATCCAAGTCTATTAGTTCCCTACTATGACGAAATAACAGAGCGTTTACTTAGCAGCAACAACGAAACTGTCCGTCGATTGCTTCTATCCATACTATTTAACCTTCCAATTCCAACTCCACTCCCCATTCACTTATTAAACTATTGTTTTGATCATCTGTTTAATCAGCAGGACAGCATAGGCGTACAGACTCTTTGCATAAAACTTTCTTATCTACTTTGCCAAAATCATACTGAATTGCAACAGGAATTACAAGTGAAACTAAAAAATGCAGAACCCACACTCTACTCTGCTGGAGTGCAATCGGCTATTCGTAGTACACTTCGTAAGTTGGAAGGAAAGACTAATAAAAGAAACAGGCAGTAAAATTAATAGAGCAATACTTCGGTAAATTATTACCGATAAACACTACTGTCCAATAAAAGTTGGTTAATCGGTATTTGAAATTATTGAAATACAGTCTTTTAAGCAGTGTTTTAGAATGACACGGATTTGAATTCGTAGCTTAGCGGTCAAATTGAATGCCGCTTATGAACCAAGATAAATACGTATTCACTCAATTTACCACTTTCCTAAACAGAACTCAGTTCAACGATTTCGTTTGCAAGTATGATGGTAGTCGCTACGTGAAGCAATTCACTTGCTGGAATCAGTTACTTGCTATGAGGTTCGGATAACTGACCGATCGTGAGAGTCTTCGCGACCTAATTGTAGCTTTTGAAGCGCATCAATCCAAGCAATATCATCTTGGTTTGGGACGCAATCCAATAGCCACCCTCGCTTATGCTAATCAGAATCGTGACTACAGAATCTTTTATATGATGAAGGAAGCCTGCGAAAAGCGAGCGACCAGTATTTTGGAAATTCCAGGAAATAAGTACACTTTTGATTTAACAACCATTCAGTTGTATCCAGTTACATTTCCATGGGCGAAGTTCCGAAGAAGGAAAGGAGGTGTCAAAGCTCATGTTTTATCCCAAATCGATCATTAGGAATAAAGGTTATCCTGTTTCTAATGACCGATTGGGGTTGAAGGACTATTTGATTATTTTTTTACTCGTCCATTTTTATTGGACACTCATGTTTTTATTTTATAAACTATATAATAGTCATTTGTCTTTTCCGTATTATGTATGTAAAAACAATGCCCGTTTTTATCTGAAATTGCCGGAACGGAAATGAAAAATTGGCTGAAATCCTGGATGTCAAACGGATAAAGGTACGTTTTGACGATATGGGACTGTAGGAATTTTGCGATTGAATCATTAACCTTTATGAATATCTGGTCGGACGGAGAAAGGCAGAGATGTCTGTTGTGAAACACTTGCACGGCTCGCGAGCCACACTTGT
>CABROZ010000072.1 GCA_902472795.1 uncultured Bacteroides sp.
AATCTGTGAATTTCCGTGTAATCCGTGCCTGAAAATAACCTTCTACGGAAACCGAAAATAAAGAGACATGGAAAAATTCGTTGACATATTCAGCAAGAAATACAACCTGAACAGCAAGGATGCCGCCGAACTGCTGGCACTGATGGAACCCGTCAGCTATCGTCGTGGTGAAGTACTGGTGCACGAAGGCGAATTGAACACCGCTTTCTACCTGATAGGCCAAGGCATCTGGCGCGGCTACTACCTGCGCAACGGGGTGGACGTCAGCATCTGGTTTGCCACGACGGGAGAATCACTCTTCCGTCGGGCACCACCATCGAAGCCATGAGTGACAGCCTGCTCTACCGCATCGGGAAGCAGGAACTGGAAGCCTTCTTCCACTCGTCGGCAGCGGCGGCTAACTTAGGACGCAAAATGTTCGAACGGGAGTTTCTGGCTTTCGAAGAGAGACTGATCAACGAAGGAGCCACACAGGCCAAGGAACGGTATCTGTCGCTGCTGGAGCGGATGCCCGAACTGCTGCAACATGTGCCGCTGAAGCACATTGCCTCGTACCTGTACATCACGCCCCAGTCGCTGAGCCGTATCCGCGCCGAACTGGCACGAAAAAACGGGAATGAAATCAATCACCCACACGAATGATCTGCTGCACTTCGACCACCCCGTCGTATTCGGCAGCAAAGCCTTCGGTCGCAGGAGCCATCTTCTTCACCTTCAGCTCGGCCGAAACAGAAGTATAGGGTTGGGCATCGGCAGGCAGAGCCGCCTTGTAAAGTTTCTCCAACTCGCCCGTACGATCGACGACCCAATAGGACAACGTATCGCCTTCGGGAGTAAAAGAACAGGCCTCGTGACCCAGGATGAGACGACCCTTACAGGTCTGCACGGAATCGGAAACGGCAGATGCTTCCTGCACACCGCCCTCCTGCTTCTGCACGGCAGGACGGCAGGCGATCAGACACAGGCAGGCCGACGCGATTCCTAAAATCAGTTGTTTCTTCATGACTGTTATTGACTTTATAAATGTATCGGGGGCGAAGATAGGCTTTCTTTTCGCAATCCTGCCTGTTTTGTTTGCCAAAGTTCATTAAAATACCTTTCGCTACAGACTCGATTCCGTCAAGATCACCCCATCCATCATGCGGATGATGCGGCGAGCCTCGCGGGCATTCTCTTCGGAGTGGGTCACCATGACTACCGTGGCACCGTCGGCATTGAGTTCCTTCAGCAGGGACATCACTTCGTTGCCGTTGGCGGAATCGAGGTTACCGGTAGGCTCGTCGGCCAGGATGATTTTGGGATTGGTGACGATGGCGCGGGCAATGGCGACACGCTGCTGCTGACCGCCACTGAGCTGCTGCGGATAGTGTTCCGAGCGATGGGTGATCTGCATGCGGTCGAGGGCACGGTTCACGCGCTCCACCCGTTCGCGGACGGGCACACCGGCATAGAGCAGCGGCAGTTCGACATTTTCGAACACCGTCAGTTCGTCTATCAGGTTGAAGCTCTGAAAGACGAAGCCTAAGTTGCCGTTGCGCAGGTCGGTACGTTCGTTTTCTTTCCATCGGGACACTTCCTGTCCCATGAACCACAGTTCGCCCGAGGTGGGATTGTCCAACAGTCCCATGATGTTGAGCAACGTGGACTTGCCACAGCCCGACGGGCCCATGATGGCTACAAACTCACCCGAATGTATTTCCAGGTTCACTTCGTTCAATGCGGTTGTCTGCACACTTTCGGTGCGGAATATTTTGGTAAGGCCCACGGCCTTGATTACGTTATCTGTTTTCATATTGTTATTTTAGGAATTAAGGAGTGAAGAAATTAAACCGATACTTTAAATTCTTCATTCTTCATTTTTCATTCTTCATTTACTCGTATCTCAACGACTCCACCGGATTCTGCGACGCCTTGCGCCACGTCTGTCCTACGACCGTCAGCAGGGTGATGAGCACCGTCAGCAGGCCGGCCAGCAGGAAGAGCCACCAACTGATGGGCGTCTGATAAGCAAACTCGCTGAGCCAGCTGCGCATCAGCCAGTAGCCTATAGGGCAGGCCACGACGAAGGCGATGCCGACCCACACTAAATACTCGCGGCAGAACATGCGCACGATGCGGTCGGAGTGTGCACCGTTCACCTTGCGGATGCCAATCTCCTTGGTGCGCTGCTCGGTGGAGAGTGCCACCAGGCCGAACACCCCCATCATGGCAATGAGGATGGCCAGCACGGTGAAGAACAGCAACATGCGGCTCTGCTGATGCTCGCGGGCGTAGTTCTGGTTCAGCTTGTCGGAGAAGAACTGGTAGCTGAAATCCTTGATAAAGGCATCGTCGCGCTTGGCAAACTCCTCGAACTTCTCCTTGATGAAGGCCAAGGTCTGCTGCCGCCGTTCGGGAGTTATCTTGATGTACAGATAGCTCAGAGCCTCGGGGTTGTACCAGATGTAGGCAGGCTTGATCTGCTCGCGCATGGACTGGAAGTTGAAGTCCTTCACCACACCCACGATGCGCAGCGGCATTCCCCACTCCGAACGGATTTCCATCCCGATGGGGTCGGCCACTTTCATGGCGCGCCAGGCCGTTTCGTTGATGACGGCGGTCTTGGTCTCACCCTGATCCCAGTAGTTGTTGAAGTCGTCATCCATCAGCTTGCCCTTCACCAACTGCATGCCGAAGGTCTTCACGAAGTCGCCGTCGGCCCACAGCTGCACCATGCGCACAGAGTCGGTGCGTCCGTCCACATCGGTCCACTCCACCTTGCTGCCGTCCTTGTAATTAGTGCCTTCGCCGAAGTTCTCGATGGGCGACGACATGGAGACGCCTTTGATATCGGGATTGCGCAGGAGTTCCTGCTTGAAGTCGCCTACGTTGTACCACAGGCTGGTATAAATGCAAACAATGTTTTCCTTGTCCAGCCCCATGTCCTTGTTCTGCATGTAGTGCAGCTGCTTGAAGACGATGCCCGTCAACAGCATCAGCACCAAGGCGATGACAAACTGCACGCACACTAATCCGCGTATCAGTCCGCCCTTGCGCCCCGTCTTGCGCCCGCCCTTGAAGGCCAGCAACGGATTGACGGACGAGAGATAGAAAGCCGGATAGCTGCCAGCCAGGCAACCTACACCTACGATACCGAAAAGCATGTAGAGCACCACGCTCCAACTCGCCTCCAATCGCAGGTCGGTCTCCATCACCCGGTTGAACAAGGGCAGTGTCAGCTCGGTCAGTGCCATGGCCAACACCAAGGCGATGCATGCCTGCACCATTCCTTCGGACAGGAACTGCCCGATGAGCACACGGCGTTTGGCTCCCGTCACCTTGCGCACGCCCACCTCCTTGTAGCGCAGCGAGGCGCGGGCGGTGGACAGGGTGGTGAAGTTGAACGCCCCCATGAAGATGACAAGCACCGCTAAGGCGATGAACAGATAGACGGTGGAGAGGTTGCCGTGCTTCTCCACGTCGGGGTCGGCAAAACGGGTATGCAGATAGATGTCGTGCAAGGGCTGGAAGCCGAGACGTACGTTCTTCTCGCCACGGTCGGCCAGCAGGCGGCTCATGGCCTGTGCCTCGCTGCGGTGCATGGTCGATCCTTGCTTCATCTTGACATAGACGTGCATGCTTTCCGTGAAGGTATCCCAATCGATGCTTACGCCTCCCCTGCCATATGCATCCATGGACATGGCCATTTCAAAACGGATGTGACTTTTGCGGGGAATGTCCACCACGGCCACCACCGTATAGACGTCGTTGGTGGAGTTGCCGAACGAAAAGGTCAGCTTCTGCCCGACGGCAGGGCCCGAACCGAAGAACTTGCGAGCCAGTTCGGAGGAGATAACCACGTTGTTCGGGTTGTCGTTGATGCGTTGGAGGGTACCTTCCACCACGGGGAAGGTGAAGAAACGGAAGAAGGTGCTGTCCACGTAAACTTCGGTCACCGTCATCTTCTTTCCGTCCTCTGCCTCGTAAGAGTGCTTGTCGCCGTACTTGATGGCCGTCGCGTCCTCCACCTGCGGGAACTTCTGCCGGAAGTCCATGGCCAAAGTGCGTGGCAAGCGGGGCGACTCTTTAATCTCCCCGCCCGCTTCGCGGCAAAGCTCCGTCACACGATAGATGCGGTTGCCGTCGCGAAAGCAGTCGTCGTGCGTCAGCTCGTCCACCACCCACAGGTAAATGAGGAAGGCAGCCGTCAGACCCAGCACAAACCCCATCAGGTTGATGGAGGAGAACAGCAGGCTCCGGCGGATGAGCCGAAGCGCTACTTTGATGTAATGTCTTAGCATAATTCGGTATTTAAGTTTTTAAGTTTATAAGTTCAATCGTTTATGAGTTAGCATTTTAGTTATTAAGTTTATGAGTTTTTGAGTTTATGAGTTAGCATTTTAGTTATTAAGTTTATGAGTTTTTGAGTTTATGAGTTTCTGGGGCTTTGGGCTTTTAGGTTTGTGAGTTCTTTAGCCGGTAAGTGCATAAGTTGTCGTTTGACTCCGACTTAAAAACTCGAAAACTTAAGAACTCGAAAACTCGCAAATATACGATTTCTCTCGCACCTGTCTGTCAGCAGCCCTGCAAGGCTACCGCATCAGCCGGCCTTTTCCGCAGGCGTTCCCCTCCTTCCCTACGGACTGAGGGTACAATCATCCGGGATGATTCCTACAATCAATACGGATGATTCCTACAATCAACGGGGATGATTCCATGCTCCGTCCGTATCCTGGTACCGGTAAGGAAGGGCATCGGACAGGCAAAGTCCATACGTTGGCGTCACTCCATCCGTACAATGACCAATTCCTCTTCCTTTACCTGCTTCGACAGGGGCAGGTCGGGCAACATCTCCTTCAGCCGCTTTCCTTTGATGAGGATGGCGGCCCGGTCGCCTGCCGTCAGCGAAGGCAGTAGGGAGATGTCTTTCCCTTCTACCCGGAAAGGCAGGTTGGCGTATGTATAACGGCCTTCCTTGTCGGCCTGTCCGGGCAGGCTGAAAAAGTCGCCCGTACGCTTGTCATAGACCAAGGTGTGGAGCGTCACCTTCCCCTGACTGCGGGCGTTGGGCGAATCGTAACCGTATGACAGTTGTATCAGCAGGTGTCTGTTGGTATCTATCCAGCTGTTGACTATGTAATAGTTGTCGAGGCTGTTATTCAGGCTTTCTGTCACGTACTTGCCCGTGGGGCGCTTCAGCGTGCCGAAGTCCAGCCGCCAGACGGCCTTGAGCATGGAGGCATCCGCCAGCTCGTAAACGGTGTCATCGTAAGCCATGCGCAGACGGAGCTTCCCGTCATAATGATAGACGTCGGTGCCCTCACCGCTGCGATAGGTGGAGGTGGGCACGTAATCCTCGGCATCGTTCACCGTAAAGCGGCACAGCGTGTCGCCCTTCTGCCCGAAGGTACAGAATCGCGAGCTGAAAGGCTCGGTCATCAGCCAGCCGCCTTCCGTGACGGCATAGGCGTTGCCCTGCGTCCTGACGATGGGCAGCTTGCTGGGCAGTTGGTCGGGTGTCCACGGCTCGGCGGCTTCCATCAGCACGTCCCATGGCAGAGTGGCGATGGCGTATTCGTAACCGTGCTGTCCTTCCTGAGTCGGCTTGCCTGCATAAAGGCCGCGAAGCTGACGGACGGACGGGTCGTAGCCTACCTGGCGAAGGGTACGGTTCATGCGTATGCTATATCCGGTCCGACCGTTGCCCATGTTCATCTCACCGATTTCCACGTCATTCCTGAAGAGCACTTTGCGCAGCTTCATGTCTTTGTCCAGCAGGCAGATGCCTTCGTAGTCCGTCAGCAGCCAGCCGTCGTCCACGGGGCTTAACTCCGCACCGAGGCCGTGTCCCTCGTAACCGGTGGGATGGAAAGAAAGGGTGCCTAATGCGTTGGGGGCCAACGTACGTACATCCTTCAGGGCGGCGGGTACGTTGAGCACCTTGGCACCCGCACGGATAATCGTTGGCCGGTACTTAATACCTGCGGGTGGTCGGTAGTCGGCAGCAAAGGTGTCCAAAGTGGCAGCAGCCTGTTGGCGACGGGCGGCCTGTTCGGTAGCCTGCGCCAACAGTTCGGCTGCCGCTTCCTCGCGGCTCATGCCCGGACGAGGTTGTTGGCACGAGGCGAGGAAGAGCAGGAGAAACATAATGAAAGTTAGAAAGAGCTTATTCATAATCATCAGTAGTTTTACTCCCCGGAAGGTGTGTCAAAACAAAGGTATCTCAAGCTCTCCTCCTTCTGGAAGGAGGAGTCCCCGACAGGGGGAGGTGGTAGGTGAAAACATAAAGCATTGATTGATAGTCAATCGTGACAGCCTACCACCCCACCCGTTGGGCACCCCTCCTTCCAGAAGGAGGGGAGTTGAATAGCATCTTTCAGTTTTTGACACATCCTCAAGAAAGGAATATGTTCTATCACAAAAAGAAGTGCAACATGTATGCCAAACATATAATAAATTATTAATCAAAACATTACCTCTGTACTCATCGAAGAAAAACGTCCGAATCCGTACACCAATCGCACGCTGGCGTACGGCGTTTATCAGAAAAGAATACGTATCTTTGTAGGCACCACGGAGGACACAGAGTTACACGGAGTTTTTTATTGATGACTCCTATTAAACACTGTGACACTCTGTGTCCTCTGTGGTGCAAAACAAAGTCCCATGAAAAAAGGAAAGATACTAATTGTAGATGACAACGAAGACATCCTCTTCACCCTGAAGATGCTGTTGCGCCCGCTGGCCGAACAGGTGACTGCACTCAACGACCCACGCGAGATGTTGCCCCTGCTGTCGCGCGTCCGGCACGACGTCATCCTGCTGGACATGAACTTCCGCCGCGATGCCGTCAGTGGACGCGAAGGCTTTGCCTGGTTAGAGGAAATATTGAAACTCGACCCACAGGCAGTGGTCATCTTCATCACCGCCTACAGTGATACGGAGAAAGCTGTGCAGGCTATCAAGCAGGGAGCCACAGACTTCATCCCCAAGCCCTGGCAGAACGACAAACTGCTGGCCACCGTATCCGCCGCCCTGCAACTCAGCTTCAGCCGACACGAGGTAACGGTGCTGAAAGAACAAAAGAAGACCCTTGAACAACGTGCCGAAGCGCTGGCCACGCCTGCCGAACCGACACGCATCATCGGCGAGTCGGCCGCCATGCAGGCCCTGCTGCAAACCGTGCGCAAGTGCTCGGACACCGATGCCAACCTTTTGCTCTTGGGCGAAAACGGTACGGGCAAGGACCTGCTGGCCCGCTACATCTACGAGCAGTCGCCCCGCCGCACGAAACCCTACGTACCCATCGACTTGGGCAGCATCCCCGAACCGCTGTTTGAGAGCGAACTGTTCGGTTACGAGAAAGGTGCCTTTACCGATGCCCGTCGCCCCAAGCCGGGACGTATGGAAGCAGCCACGGGCGGCACACTCTTCCTGAACGAGATAGGCAACCTCAGCCTGCCCATGCAGGCCAAACTGCTCTCCGTCATCGAGCAACGGCGTGCCTCTCGCTTAGGCTCCACGACCACTTATCCTGTGGACGTACGGCTGATCTGTGCCACCAACACCGACCTCTATGCCGCCATCGACCGACGCGAGTTCCGTCAGGATCTGCTCTATCGCATCAATACCATCGAACTGCGTCTGCCTCCCCTGCGCGAACGGGGCGACGACCTCTTCCTCCTGGCCGACTTCTTCGTGCAACGCTTTGCCCGCAAGTATCACAAGGAGATAAAGGGCATCGGCCGTGAAGCACGTCGCCAGTTGCAGCAATACCGCTGGCCGGGCAATGTGCGCGAGCTGGAACATGCCGTGGAGCGGGCAGTCATCCTCACCTCGGGACCGATACTTGCCGCCCGCGACTTCCACTTGCAAAGCCGCCTGATGCACGAACCGATAGACGAGAAGGAACGCTACAACTTAGAGCGCATCGAACGCGAAAACATCGATGAAGTGCTCCGCCTGTGCAACGGCAACATCACCTTAGCCGCCGAAATGCTGGGCATCACACGGACGTCGCTGTACCGAAGGATTGAGAAATATAAATTGTAGTTGACAAGAGGATGAGTGAACAAGTTAACAAGGGAACAAGTTGACGAATCTTTAGAAACTGCCTTGTAGTCTTGTTAACTTGTCAACTCGTCAACTTATCAACTCCTAAAAAACAACTATATGAAAACCTACTGGACCCGTACCCCCCTGCTGCTTACCGCTGCCCTGCTGGCCTCGTGCTTCCTCACAGTCTGGATGGCGGTACACGGTTTCTATATCAATACAAGTCTGGCCGCCCTGCTGACACTGGGCATTGCCTGGGCTATCTGCCGGTACATGAAGCGCACGTCGCTCCTCATGGAACAGTTCATTCAGTCGATACGCTACTCTGAATTTCCCGAGACCTTCGGCAGCAACCGAAAGAATGGACACCGTGGCCTGCCACCCGAACTGCTGGACAGCATGCAGGAAGCACTGGAGCACTACCGTGCCAACCTTCAACGCAAGGAAGGACGCCTGCTTTACTTCCAGGCTCTGGCCAACCACATCGACACCGCCATACTGGTCTATACACCACAAGGCAACATCGAATGGAAGAACGAAGCCGCCACACGTCTGCTGGCCACTGCTGTGGACGAACAGCAAGCTAACACCTGGGCACTGAAGGCTCCGAAGACCGTGGACGACCTCCGCCTTTTCCATCCCGACCTGCCACAGCTACTGCATGATTTGCGTCCCGGATCACTGCACGTGATACAGGTTCACCAACAGGAGGAAGGCACGCAACTGGCCCTGTCGGGCATGGAATTCATCCTGCAAGGAAGGAAGCTGATCATTGCCAGCCTGAAGAACATCCATTCGGCATTAGACAGCCAGGAGACACTGGCCTGGCAGAAACTGATACGGGTACTGACCCACGAAATCATGAACTCCGTCACCCCCATCGTCTCCTTAGCCGAACTCTTAGCCAAGCAGGTGGAAGGACTGGAAGGCAACGAACAGGATAAGGAAGACATGCACCAGATGCTCGCCACCATTGCCCGACGGGGAAACGCACTGACCCGCTTCGTAGGCAGCTATCGGGAGGTATCGCATCTGCCCCCACCTCTGCTGCAACCCATCGATGCCACCATGCTGTTGGAAGACGTCCTCCGCTTCATGCAGACCGAAGACAATGACCTGCACCTCATACCGCCCCCTGCCCCGCTCCGACTACTGGCCGACAAGGGACAGGTAGAGCAGGTGCTCATCAACCTGATCAAGAATGCCCGTGAGAACGATGCCCGTTGTATCACCCTCTCGGCAGGCATCACCTCCACCGGGCGCCTCTTCCTCCGTGTGACGGATGATGGAACGGGGATCGAACCCGAAGTGCAGGAACGCATCTTCGTCCCCTTCTTCACCACCAAGCCCGGCGGTTCGGGCATCGGACTCACACTGGCCCGCCAGATTATGCACCAGCACAATGGCAGCATCGACGTCCGTTCCTGTCCCGGCGAAGGAAGTGTATTTACGCTGCTGTTTCCATACAACGGATGAAAGAAAAAAGTATCTTTGCAATCACCACAGAGGACACGGAGTTCCGCAGAGTTCCTTATCTGATGATCCGAACCTGAAAACGAATCCTATGTGACGAAATGAGTTATTGCCTATGAATACGAAGAAGAAAAACATCCTCCGCCTGCTCATCGCTCTGGTAGCAGTGCTCGCCATCGTCTATGCCTCCCTGCCCTACTATGCCCGCCAGGCACTCATCCACTGGATGCCCGTCATTAATGATCTGGAAACCTTCCACCGCCACACGGTACACCACAATCCCAACGATGTATGGCGTTGGCCCCTCGCTGCCGACTACAACCACTACCAACTGACGGAGGCTGATGCACACTATTTAGACAGCCTGCACACCGTATCCTTCCTCGTCATCCGTCATGACAGCATCGTCTTCGAAAGCTATCGCGACGGATGGAACGACACCCTGACCTCGAACATCTATTCTGCCACGAAAACCATCGTGGGGATGCTGGCAGGCATTGCCCTCGACGAAGGGAAAATACACAGCTTGGACGACCCCGTGTCGCGCTACATTCCTGCCTATACGAAAGGAATGCAGGCCGACGTCACTCTGCGCCACCTGCTTACCATGAGCGGCGGCATGGCGTGGGACGAAGCATACGCCTCGCTTTTCTCCGTTACCACACACGGCTATTACGGCAATGACCTTTATGATTTGGTAACCAACCTGGAGGTGGTTGATAAACCCGGTGTGCAATATTCCTACCGCAGCGGTGAAACACAGCTGCTGGCCTTTGTCATCGAAGCCGCCACGGGGCAGACATTGAGCGATTATGCCGAAGAGAAACTTTGGAAGCCCATGCAGGCCGAACGGGATGCCTACTGGCTGCTGGACAAGAAAGACGGCGATGAGAAGGCCTTCTGCTGCTTCCACACCACGGCCCGCGACGTAGCCCGCTTTGCCCGTCTGCTGTTGCATCGCGGCAACTGGCACGGCCGGCAACTTGTATCCGAAAACTACATGGACGAAATGATGCGCCCAGCCTCGTACCTGAAAGACCAATGGGGCAAAGACACACTCAGCTATTATGGCTTCCAGACGTGGATCATGGATTATCAAGGCATGCGTTGCCCCTACCTGCGCGGCATGTTGGGACAGTACATCATCGCCATCCCCGAGATGGATGCCATCGTCGTACGATTAGGACGCAAACGTTGTGATGTATATAACCGTGAGATAACAACAGACATCACACGATACATGGACGTGGCGATGAAGATACTGAAAGAGAACTGATGCACTCAGTTTGTAGTTTTCCTGTCACAAGGATGTGCACAACCTGCGTCAAGGATATGTACAAAGCGTTACAATGATATGAACTTATGAACTTCCTGTCCAACGAACCAGAAAGTCATAGAAAGGAGTATAGAGCCGGTCGTTCACCTCCAGATAGAGATAATTGTTCTTGAAGTCATAGAGCTGGTTGAAACGTTGCAGGAAGTTGTTGCCCAACACGCCGTCCATCGCGTCACTGGCCTGTACACCCGTTGTCACCGTAGAAAAGGCGCCGGGTATGCGAGGCAAAGTCAGTGCATCTCCCAGTATTACCGAATCGAAGTACACATTCTGAAGTTCACCGCCGTCCTTCACCGTACCGGCTATGCGCGAGATGGCAAACGGTTTCTGTGTGCCCAGCAGGCCGTTGCGACGGACGAAAGGTGTATTGAGATCGAACACACGG
>CABROZ010000073.1 GCA_902472795.1 uncultured Bacteroides sp.
ACTCCTTGTCAACTCGTCAACTTGTTACTCGTCAACTGCAACTTGAGCTTGCGAATTGAAAATCGACGAAGTCAAAGTTGAGTATATGATTTATGAAGAAGAAAGACATTGCAACTTTAATACTATATGCTGGGACAGGGGCATTGTTGCTTCTGTCCGGCTGTGCCGATGCACAGACTGTTTCGCAGCAGGACTATCTGCGTTCCGGTTATTATACCCGTGGTATTGGTGTCTATCCGGGCAGTCCGAAAGAAGACTTTTCGCCCGAGTTGTTACCCGGGGGTGACCAATATCGCAACCTGGCCCTTTTGCGGGCTACTTACCAGTCGTCGGCTTATGATTACAACCTGACATCACAGCTTTTGACAGACGGCATTGTGACCGACCAAGCCCCTCAGTATTTCGATCTTCGTACTGCCGAGAGCAGTGCTCCCAAGCGCGAAAGGGAGTGGATGATCGATGGCGGACCATACTCCCGCAACAGTGTGCGTGGTGAGGATGCCTTTTTCCTGTTCAGAATGCACAACTATAGCAAAACTGTCAGCCGTACAGTTGTCACCGGTACGTTGGTCTATGACAATAAGTTGGCTCAAGATGGTTACGAAATGACGTGGGAAGCATCGAACGACGGTACTGCGTGGACGGTGCTGGCGGTGAACCGCGGAAGTGGATTACCGGGTAAGGCTCGTAGCGGTAGGGTGGAGGTGAACGATCCCAACAAGCAGACCGGTACTGTGACTATGCCCGTTCGTCAGTTGGAAGAAACCTTTTGCTTTCCCAATTCCGCTGTTTATTCTTCCTATCGCATTCGTCTGCGGATGAAAGGCGCTTACGAGTGGACTTTCCACGAAGTAGAGTTTACCGATGACGATAGGCCGGTCGATTTGAAGCCCTCGCAGTTTTTTACCAGTGTTTGGATGAGTGCCACGGCAGGTAAGGAATGGGTGAGTGTGGATTTAGGAACCCGGTCTGAATTCGACAAGGTGATTTTGCATTGGGTGAACAAGGGAAGATACAGACTTCGGACGATGCCCGAACGTGGCACGACGTTGCTTCATTGCCCGGCGGAACAGAGTTGACGGACCGTGTAGCCGTTGATGGAAAAGCGCGTTATGTACGTATCTGTATGGATCGGTCCGCCGATGGAGAACGCTACATATTAAGTGAGTTGGAGGTAATGGGTAGGGGAGGACTTTTGCCACAGGCGGTAGCCATGCCCCGGGCAGCAGATGGCAAACTGATTCTTTCGGGAGGCGGATGGCAGCTGCAGCGTGCTTCGGAGGTGAAGGCTGGAGGCGAGGAAATATCCTTGTCGGGCTATCGACCCGAGGTTTGGGTGACAGCTACCGTGCCGGGCACGGTATTGACTTCGTACAAGAATGTGGGAGCCCTGGCCGATCCGAACTATGCGGACAACCAGCTGATGATATCGGAGTCGTTCTTTAACTCCAATTTCTGGTATCGCAACGAGTTTCGGATGCCGCAGTCGTTCCGGCGCGAACGGGTTTTCCTGAATTTCGACGGTATCAACTGGAAAGCCAATGTTTACCTGAACGGACAACAGGTAGGACGCATCGATGGTGCCTTTATCCGAGGCAGGTTCGACGTGACGGACTGTATGAAGGAAGGGACAAACGTTCTGGTTGTAGAAATCATCAAGAATGAACATATTGGTGCCGTGAAGGAGAAGAACAAGCAGAGTACGGACTTCAATGGCGGTATCCTTGGTGCGGACAATCCTACTTTCCATGCCACCATCGGCTGGGACTGGATACCGACCGTACGCGGACGAAACATCGGCATCTGGAACGATGTGTATCTGACTACTACGGGACAGGTTACTGTTCAGGATCCTTACGTCCGGACTCTATTGGCATTGCCCGATACGACACAGGCCCGGCTACGAGCCGAAGTGGTGGTAAAAAACCACGATGATAAGGCGGTGACAGGAGTTCTGTCGGGAAAAATAGGCGATATACACTTTGAACAGCCTGTCAGCTTGCAGGCCGGTGAGGAACGGACGGTTGTATTCGATGCCGATCGTTTTTCACAGCTCTGTGTGCAGCACCCGCGTCTGTGGTGGCCCAACGGTTATGGCACACCTTATCTGTACGATGCAAACTTTACGTTCAAGGTAAAAGAGGAAATATCCGATACCCGTGATTTCAAAGTCGGCATCCGTCAGATGACGTTCGATGAGAAGGAGGGCGTACTGAACCTCTACATCAACGGTCGCCGCTTCATCGGTCGTGGTGGTAACTGGGGCTTCAGTGAATCGAACCTGAATTACCGGGGTCGTGAATACGAGACGGCTGTAGCCTATCATGCTGACATGAACTTCACCATGCTTCGCAACTGGGTAGGCATGATTGGCGATGAAGAACTGTATGACGCCTGCGACCGATACGGCATCATGATCTGGCAGGACTTCTGGCTGGCCAATCCTGCCGACGGTCCCGATCCATCCGACCCGGACATGTTCATAGCCAATGCCAAGGACTATGTGAAGCGCATTCGCAATCATGCCTCGCTTGCTTTGTATTGCGGTCGTAACGAAGGCTTTCCACCCGATGTCCTCGACAAGGCTTTGCGCCGCATCGTACAGGAAGAACATCCGGAACTTCTTTACATTTCCAGTTCGGCTGACGACGTAGTGAGCGGACATGGCCCATATCGTATGCTGCCTGCCAAAACCTACTTTACATTGGAGACCGGCAACGATAAGTTCCACAGCGAACGTGGCATGCCCAACGTACTGACCTATGACAGTTTCCTTCGTACCTATTCGCCCGAAGGCATCTGGCCCCAGTCCGACCAGTGGGGTATGCACGACTATACGTTAGAGGGAGCGCAAGGGGCTGCGTCTTTCAACGAAATCATCGCTTTGGGGTACGGACAACCACAGAGTGCCAAAGAATTTGCCGATTTGGCTCAGTGGGTGAATTACGACGGTCACCGCAGTCTCTTCGAGTCGCGCAGCAAGAACCGCATGGGACTGTTGATGTGGATGAGTCATCCGTGCTGGCCTTCAATGGTATGGCAGACGTATGACTATTATTTCGAACCTACTGCAGCTTACTTTGCCATCAAGAAGGCTTCCGAACCGTTGCACATCCAGTGGAATCCTGCTACCGACGATGTAGAAGTGGCGAACTACCATGCCGGTCGGCGTCCTGCTCTGAAGGCTCGTGCACAGCTGTTCCATATGAACGGTACCGTAGCCTGGGAGAAGGAAGTCGAAGTAGATAGCCGCGAAGATACGACCGAGAAGTGCATCCGATTGCAGTTTCCCGATGCTTTGAGTCCGGTGCATTTCATCAGGCTGACGCTGGAAGACGATGGAAAGACTGTTTCCGAGAATTTCTATCATCGCAGCAAGACCGAGAATAATTATCAGGCTCTGAAACAGCTTCCGAAGATATCCTTGCATACGCAGCCCGAATATATGAAAGCAGATGACGGCGAATGGACCGCACGTATCATGGTTGAAAATCGGACCGCCTCTCCGGCTCTGATGGTCCGGCTGAATGTGGCAGGCGATCAGGATGGATTGCAGTTCTTGCCTATTTTCTATTCCGACAATTATTTCTCCCTGATGCCGGGTGAAAAGAAAGTTGTATGTGTACGTTGGAAGGACGAAGATACCCGTGGAAACAGGCCCTTGTTGCAGGTATCCGGTTACAATGTAACAGAAACCATTACTTCGTTACGCAAGTTTATTGAAAGGCCGTAGTCAAGAAGTTGGAATCTCTTCTTCCACAATGCTTTTGAACTGCCCCCAGACCGAATGGTTGCGATAGATGGAGCGGCAGCCTAAAGGTACATGAAGGGTACAGCGCTCAAACAGTTGTTCGGCTCCGGCAAATGTCTCAGTCTGGCACACAGGGGGGAAGTCTGCGGCTTTGACATACAGGTGTTGCAGGGAAGAACAGCCCTCAAAACAGTATTCAGACAGATAGGCTGTGGTTGCTCCCAATGTCAGGGACTGCAATTGCAGACAGTGCTGGAAACATGCGTGGGGAATGAGGCTGACATTATCGGGCAAGACCATGCTTCTTATGGCAGAAGAGGCAAAGGCCTCTTGTCCGATGTTTTTCACGGAAAGGGGCAGCTCGATGTGCTGTAGCCGGCTGCTGAAGAAAGCATATTCTCCGATTGCTGTGACAGTGGAAGGAACTTGGAATGTTTCCTCCGTTTTTCCCTCCGGATACCATATCAGCTTAGTCATTTCCCGGTCGTATAAGATGCCATTGTCGCACTTGAAGGCCGGATTGTCAGCTGGAATATCCATGACGGAAAGTTTCGTACATCCTTCCGAAGGCATAAGCTGAGCCAGAGACGGTGAAAAGTGAAGGACGGACAAAGACAAACAGTTTTCGAAGGCATTTCTTTCGACAGTCGTTACGCCTACGGGCAAGGTCAGTTCCTGTAGCCAGATGCAGTTGGCAAACATCCCCTGGCCGACGGTGTTGTCTGCAGTGAAACGCTGTCCGTCGTAGCTTGAACCGCCTGCAACAATGGTTGCATCGTTCAAGTTAAGATACTGCAGTCTTCCGTTGGTACTCTCTCCACTAATATCTGTTCCCATAATGTCGCGCAGGTAACGGATGTCTGTTCCGTTCAGCGGACCGGATATGTTGAGGGTCGTAAACTGATATTTTTCCTGTTCTCCGATTGCTTCATCCAGCGTTCCGGCCTCTGTCAGTACCACGGCTTCGCCGGTCTGGAACTGATACGCTTTGCTTCGTGTCTCGCCAATCGAATTAGCTGCATAGGCTTGTATGTAGTAAGTGATTCCTAATTGCAGGTTGCTGATGCGTGCTCTCCAGCGGTCATCAGTCGGAGTTTCCAGTACGATCTGTTGTTCCTGTTCATCGGCTTCAGAATGGAAGTAGAATCCGGTAGAAGTAATGGCTTCTCCTCCATCGTCCAGAATTTCATATTCTAAAGTGATGCTGAGCGGCCCCTGGTTAAGCATCTTCAGTTCACTCACGACGGGTGCAATGTTAGGGGCTGTTTCAAAGCTCATGGTCTCGCTGCTAACGGTGCTGTATTTGTTTCCGGCTTCCAGCCGATAATAGTAAGTGCTTCCCGCTTGCAGGTTGGTCAGCAGGGTCGATACATCCTGTTCTTCGGTGACGGATATGCTGACCGATTCTGTCATTTCAGGGGTAAGCCCGTATCTGAACTGAATGCTGTTCACTGTACCTTCAGCGTTCGGAACGACCTTACCGGACAGCAGGGCACTTGTGCGTGTGATGTCCTTCGCCGGGTTTATGCTGACCGATGGAGGCAGGCTCATCGGTCTTTCATCCTTGTTACAGGAAATCAGCAGCAACACTACTAATAATAAGTAAATGTATGTACGGAAACGTGTGGTCATTGGTCGAAAAAGTTTAGAAGTTAATACCCACTCCGACGGCGGCTTCCCAGTATCGGAAACGGATGGTCATTACGCCCGCAGATACTACCATCCGTCGGAAGCGGTAAAGGCCACCGGCTTCGGCACTGATACCCCGGTAGGAAAAATCGGTGTTCAGCAATTGTGTGCCGTTGTTTTGTTCCCAGGCTACATCCCGTTGTCCGTAGCCCAGCCCCTCGTAGATGCAGAAGTCGGCTATCAGCCGGTGCATACCTCCGGCCATCAGCATCCAGCGTCCTTTCTCAGTTCGTCCGGTGTAGTAGGGGGCTTCGTCCGTTCCGGGCAGCGTGCCGTTGCGGTCGCATTCGCCTTGTGTATTTGGCATCCTGTGGAAATCTTTCTGCACCAGCAGGTAAGCACCGTGTCGTCTCATCAGTGCCAGGCGCAGTCCGGCCGAAGGCCCATCGGCCTGTATGCCTGCATTGAGCAGTACGAGTCGGCGCCAGGGTTCCCGTGGTCGTCGAAGTCGTTGAGGCGGAAGGGGCAGCAAATGGTTGGTCAGGTGCAGAGAGGTATCGGGTTGTACGGGCCGGTTTTCAAGCGTTGGCATTTCTATCGGATACTGATACCCGAGTGGAGGTGTCAGGATGAGTTCGTAAGTCATGCGTGATTCGAGCGGTGTCGGAAAGCGGTAGTCGCGCAACACTCCCCATTGCGGATGCTTGATGGTGAGCAACACACTGCCTTTGGGCAGATAGAGCCAGATTTCTCCGATGTCGTTTTTGCGTTTTACGATGCCCAAGGGAGAAGAAAATGCAAAATCCTTGTCGCCCACTACTTTAATCAGGGCACAGGCTTCATCGTTCAGGTCGCGCACCGGGTCAATGTAGGCAGAGATGTCATTGGGCAGTATGCGGAACCGACGTACCGTGAACTCCTGTGCTGAAACTTTTTCTGCGGATGCAAGCAGCAGAAAGCCTGTCAGCAGACAGAACAACAGGGCGGATGAGAAACGTTTCATTGCAGGTTGAAGTTATGAATGTTGAATATTTCGTCCTCAGGCAGTGGGGTATGATCGGCTTGCATACGGGGCTGCCAGGTACGTACATGAATTTTTGGGGCCGTTTCGTCGCGGAAGTCCCAAAGCAGGAACAGATAGCCGTCGTCGGAGTAGAGGTCGGAGCGGTATTTCTGTCTCAGGCTTACGCCGTAAATGCCTTTCATGGTAGGATGGCGCATGATGTGGAAATCACTGAACCGGACATCGATGCTTTGGTTGGCTTGGAACACCTGTTTCAGCCGGTCTAGGTATTGCCGTTTGCTCTTGACGTTATAGACTACCTGCGCAGGCGACAGGTAGCTGGTCTCCTGCTGCGAAGTATGTACTACGGTGCCCACTACTATGAGGGCATTTTCGCTGAACAACTGTTCCAGAAAGTCAATGTCTTTGGTCGTGTACGATGTGCGCAGATGCTCCACATAGTTCAGAATCATTTGTCTGTTTTCGGCATCTTTTTCGTCCAGTTTTCCCGATACTACTTTGATTGCCTCCTGGTAGAAAGGATGCTGTCTGCTCACTTTCCTCCAGTCCTGGTTCGCTATGTGACTCGTGGTTTGGGTCGTTTCTCCAGTTGCGGTCGCATTGGTTTCCTGTGGCTGCGTTTTCTGCTCTCCGACGGTATCCGTACGGTTTGCCATATCCTTCTGCTGTTTCTGGCTGCTATTTGTTGTCGCTCGTTCTATCAGGAAAAGCTGAGGACACAAACGGCTGGCTGTCGGATCCTCAGCGATGAAAGCATAAGTCGTTTCACTGTATGGATTCCCTTCTGCATCGATCAGCAGATACCGGTCATTCAGCCGTGCTACGGCAAGGTCATTCCTGTAATAATGTCCGATGGAATCGTATTGAAAGCGGACGGTTGTCGGGGTTTGGGGATTGAGTATGCCCCATTGTCCGTTTTTACAGGCTGCCACGAGTCGGTTGCCGGCCGAGTGGATGTTTTCGTAAACGGTCGGGACCAGTGGCTGCCCCTGGCGGTCAATGACGCCCATACCTTCCTTGGTTTTCACAACAGCCATGCCATGGCTGTATGGCAAAGCCAGACAGACGTTGTCGGGCAGGTACAGTTCCGGATCTCCCTGTTGGTTCAGATAACCGAAATGACAGGCTCCCAGTTCGCAAAACAGAAGGCGGGCATCGGACAGTCCGGTGTCGAGCAGCGAGTTGGACAGTCGGATGGCCGTCTCTATCTTTCCGTCTCGGTCAATCAGCAGGTAGCCGGTCTGTCCCTGGCTGTTGCTGTTTCCGGTCAGCGCCAGCCCTTCGTGGAAATCGTATGCCCGGTCGTAAATGGGAGGAATGACGATGTTTCCCTTTGTATCCATATATCCGTATTTCCCGTTTGCGGTGGCAAACAGGGCACGTCCCTCGCTGAAGTTGTGCATCCGTACAATGTCGTATTGCGGATATTGGGCGGTGGAGGCTACGTTGTTCCCCTCTTTGTCAATCAGCAGAATCGGTGCGTCTGGCGATTCTTGCGCAAGTGTCACGTCCTCGAAGAAATGACCGATGCGGGAGAAGCTGCGTTGGCTGACGGGGTGTGAAGGGTCGTTCAATGTGTAGAGTCGGAAGCGTCCTTCTTCATCCGCCAGGCTGAACATGCCGCCTATCAGGGCTGAAGGCTGCTGGCCGAAGCTTTCGCCAGGTAGCAAAACGGTACCGTCGGCTGCTATCAGTCCCCATGATGCACCGTCGTTGCTGAACGGAAGTGCTTCAACGGGATCGGTTTCCCGATTGTGGCAGGCCGACAGGAAAAGAATACAGACGAACAGGTTGAACCAAAGGATACGGGATGTATGGTCGGGTTGTTGCATAGGTCTATAATTGTTATGTGACAGCAAAGATAACTTAAAATGAGATGCCTATCCTTCTTTCTCCCGGAAAAATGAAGAAAGGAAGATGGCATCTCCCTACCAGTTAATGCAACGTTATTCGTCCCAATTCTCAAGTTCTCCTCCTATTTCAATCTTTATCTGTTCCGGATTCTTGGAAACCACCAACTGTACCGAATGCTGTATTCCGGCTTTGAATACAAACTTGCTTTCGTACAGGTACGACACCCCCTTCATGATGACTTCTACCAGCGGCTGACGGTTGTCTATGCGTTGGGGAACAATGATGGCAGCATACGTATGATTTCCCAGATTCTTGGCCTGTATGCTTTGGCGGGTACCGTATGTGTAGCGTGTCACCACGCCGGCACTCAGGTCGATGGTAGCTTCGGGCACCGTGTTGTGAATATACACTTCGGCGTCTTCCGGCATGTCGCCTTCGTAATCTTCACCTTTGACTAACCGGATCAGCATGCGGCTCATGCGGTGGGCAAACTGGAGGTTGACAGGTGCGTCAGAGGCACTGACGTTCTTCAGGCCGGCCCATAAAAAGTCGCTCGCTTCGTACCCTCCTTCAGCCGACTGGTCGATAGATACGCTGAAAGGCAGATTATCGACCGACGTTACCGGTTTCATCTGCGGATAGTAAGCATAGATGTTGTAAGTTCCTCCGTCCCAGTACACGGGTTTTTCGGTTGTCCATTGGCTGCCGTCGAAAGTCAGGGCGGCATTGTTCACGTAGTTGCCCGATACTTCGAGGGGAGCATCTTCCCGGGTGATGAACAGTCCAACCCAGTCGCCGTTTTCAAAGGCTGTAGCCGTCACCCTTGAGTCGGCAACAGCCTGCCGTGGGTGTACGACGTTGAAAGTCATCACATTCTTGTCCTTGGTCGTCGGTAGTGGCGATTCGTTGTCGCTGCACCCGTATCCGACCATCAGCAGGACTGCCAAGAGTCCGGCTTCCCATGTGTGGTATAACTTGTTATGATGCATATTGGTTAGTTTTTGAGTTTTTAAATTCTTGAGTTCTTAAGTTCTTAAGTTTTTAAGTTTTTAAGTTTTTAAGTTTTTAAGTTTTTGAGTTTCAAGAAATCAGTTCAACCAATTTTCTGTAATAAATGTAACAATTTTATCTCTACGTTCTTCTATTTGTCTTTCACTCCATTGTTTTTCTCTTTTAAGTGTTTCGTAGATCTCTTTATGTGAATAGAAAATACTGTTATACATTTCCATTACGTCATTATCTGCAGGATTGTGATTTTTCTTGGAAGCGTTATTACTCCATGTAAGGAGAGACAAATTACCTATATTATTAAGATAGTCATTGCAAAACTCTTCAGAATATTCTGTAAAATCAGGTGTTTGTGGGGTAATATGGTCTAACGTGTTTGATACAGACACATCACGAAAAACATTCGTACATTCATCTGGTGAAAGTAGAGGTTGACGAGCTTTTACACGTAAATAGTTCTCATATTTATATAGTACATATCGTAATTCTCTATGATAATGATACTTATTTACGGTAAAGTAACGCAGGCAGTCTCCATTAAAATCCCAGTACCACTTAAACCCGTGATTGCACTTGTCTGTGAGTTCTGATATAAGGTTTTCATATCCATCAGATTTATAATTTTTGGCTATGGATATTAGATTATTGGTACGATAATTACCCAAAGTATAAGTCATTTTGAATAATATTTTCTCTACCAATTTCAACGCATTGTCAATGGCCGGATTGTTTTTTATATCTGTCCCGTTACTATTATAATGACATAGTTTGAGCACTAATGGCATGGAATTAGCCTTGTCAAGGATGCATACATCAGATATCGGACTATTAAACAGATGCCACGTATTCTCTATTTCACACATCAAAGAATAGGAACGGCACAATTCACTTGTAAAATCGTTAATCCACTTAGTTTTATCATGAGTGCGCAGCAAACTCTCCTTTATTGCTTCTAATGGAGAATCATAACTTGAAAGGAAAGCTGAACAGTGATAGCCTAAAACTGTGTCCTCTTTGGTTTCAAGTCTTTCAACATAGGTATAAATTGAAGCAAATTTAGCTTCTATCGAGTGGATGTTGCTAATGACATTAGTAGTATTGTTCCTATATATTTGGTGCATAAGAAAGGCTTTCAGCTTTTCTAATGTAGTCAACCCCAAGCCTCGGTCATTCTGAAAGGCAAATATCTGGGTAGCTGTGAGCTTTGCTGATTCACCACTCAACACAAAAGTTGTAATTATGGCATTGTCTATTACATAAAACCATTTATAAAGAGTTTCATCCTTTGTTGGTGCAGACATTTTCTCTTCAAAGAATAATATGGCTTCACGGATGCGTTGCTCTGATCGCCTCCCGGTTTCTATCTTATTGTAGTCACCATCACATTTAATAATCACTCGGTTGAAAAAAGAAGAATCTTCTGGGACAGTCTCAAACTTCTGGTTTCCATATCGTGGCTGAAGGTAACGCTCGTATATTTGTTCAGTAGCATATTGTATATTATTATACTCGAACCTTTCAATTCCACGTTTACGTAATTCTTTAACTAAACAGCTCATAAAAATAACCGTTGTCGTCAGTCTTTGCTGTCCATCAATTAACTCATACCTGTTTCTTTGGGTTTTCTCAAAGAGATAGTGCCCCAAGAAATAGTTGGAACTATCTGGTTGGTCAATAATATCATTCAAATACATTTCAACTTGACCAATACGTCCGTCTTTTCCTACTCTCCAAGAATAAGCTCTTTGATAGCTTGGTATAATAAAGCTTATCATATCTTCGCCAAATAAGCGTCCAATAGTTGTTTGATTATCCATTCTATGATACTTTTATTTTAAGTTTCGCAAGCTCAAATTGCAGTTGACGAGTAACAAGTTGACGAGTTGACAAGGCGTTTGTAACGAGCCGT
>CABROZ010000074.1 GCA_902472795.1 uncultured Bacteroides sp.
GATGGAAATGTGTTTTGTTTCGCTTTTTAACAATATGAGATAGGCGTTTTCTATGTTGCTGATTGTTCCTGTTTCTGTTACGAATCAATAATTTTGTGTGAACAGACTTTTCTCTGTGTTACATAATGTTTCGTCTGCGTTACATTTGCACTTTGTATGGCTCATATATTGAGTATTATACGCTATATTTGGCACCGTTTTTAAGATGTAACATTTCTATATACCATGAATCGATATATTCGCATTATCGTTTTTATTATTTGTATAGCTCTTTTGACTTGGGCATAGCTCAGACAGGCCGCTTTTATACCATGGAGAATGGATTGTCCAGCAGTTTGGTTAATGAGCTCCTGCAAGATAGTCGGGGATTTGTCTGGATAGCCACCGAATATGGTTTGAATCGTTTCGATGGCATTCGCTTTACCAATTATCGACATGTATTGGGCGATTCTACTACCATTAAAAATAACTATGTACATACATTGTTCGAAGACAGCCGGCAGAATCTTTTTGTCGGGTGTATTGACGGATTGATGATATATGATCGGGATACGGATACTTTTACGGAGATACCCATGGTGCGTGCAGGAAGAAGGGTGTATCCGCATGTGACGCAAATGTGCGAATTGCATAATGGGGAGGTTTGGATAGCAACAACCGGTCAAGGAATGTTCCGCCTGAATGAGAAGAGGAGTGAAGCTGTTTCGATGGATGCCATATTGCTTCAGGCAAATTATAATTTTCTGCAGAATTTTTATGAGGATTCCGATCATAATATTTGGATTGCTACGGATGTCAATGGGCTGATCTATTATGAACCGGTCACTCGGAGGAGTCGTTTTTTCAGGTATTCGGACATTAATGACAACAGTGTGTCATCGATCGGTGAAGATGCTCAGGGAAATCTTTTTATCGGGACGCCGAAAGGGGGACTTTTACGGTATGACAAGCAGAATCACTGTTTTATTCCTGTCCCTTGCAACAAGTCTGAACCTGTATCAGTAAATTGTATGGCTTTAGTGGCCGGCAAGCTGTTGGTCGGTACTGACGGACAAGGATTAAAAGTCTATAATCCGGCCATTAATGGTTTGGAAGATTACAGCATCAACTCTGCTCCGCAGGATTTTTCGAAGGGAAAAATCCATGCGATAATGGAAGATAAGGATAAGAATCTGTGGTTGGGGTTGTTTCAGAAAGGAATTATGCTGATCCCGAACCAGGAAAATCCTTTTGAGTACTACGGGTACAAGTCAACATATTACAATCCTATCGGCGAAGGATGTGTGATGTCTGTTTTTCAAGATGAAAACTATCATTTGTGGGTGGGAGCCGACAACGAAGGTCTGTTCGAGTTGGGCATTGACGGCAAACGTCTTCATCATTATAAGCCGAGTAGTTCCTCTCAATCGGTTGCAAATACGATTATGTGTATGTTTGAAGATTCGAACGGTGACTTTTGGGTTGGTTCTTACACGAGAGGATTGGCAAAAATGGATCGGAATACCGGTGAGTGCGAATATCTGAAACAAATTGGAAATAATAAGGTCTTGTCCATTGCTGAAGATAATAAGAAAAATCTGTATATTGCGACATTGGGCGGAGGCTTTTTTAAGTATAATTTAGAGACAAAAAAGCTGATGCATTACGAATCGTCCAAGGATGAGACGGGGGATTTAGGACGAAATGAATTGGCTAACGATTGGGTTAATTATTTGATTTGTGACCGTGAGGGGTATGTCTGGTTAGCCCATTATAAGGGAATCAGTTGCTTTAATCCTGCCACCAACAGTTTTCTTAACTTTAAGCAGACGAATACGTTGATTACCGATTGCGTTGGCTATGCACTGTTGGAAGGTGTTGATGGGCGTATTTGGGCAGGTACAACTGCCGGGTTGTACTGCTTTGATAAGAAAACCGAGGAATTTGAACAATATACTGTCAAGGAAGGGTTGCCCAATGATGTTATTTGCGGATTGTGTGAAGACGGGCAACACAATATCTGGATCAGCACTTATAAAAGTATCAGTAAATACGATGTGGAAGGACGGCGATTTGTCAATTACTATGCGGGCGATGGCTTGCAAGGTAATGAGTTCACGCATGGTGCTTTTTATCGGGCTTCTTCAGGAAAGATTTTCTTTGGGGGTGTAAACGGAATAACCAGTTTCTTGCCTGACGCAATCAGTGGCGAGTCGAAAGCCATGGAAGTGTGGATTACAGACTTTTTTATTTTCGACAAGCCTGTGCACAAAAATACTATTTCCGGTGACAGTCCTGTCATTCAGGAAAATGTTCAGGATGCAAAGCTGTTTCGGCTTGCTTACGATGACAATACGTTCAGTATCATTTTTTCGACTTTGCAATACAATACTCCAGAGCAAGTTACTTACCAGTACCGGATGGAAGAATTGGGTACTAAGTGGTTATCGACCGAGCCAGGAGTGAATCGGGTTACTTACAATAATCTGCCTCCCGGTAAATATACTTTTTCTGTCCGGGCGCTGAAGCATGGAAACTATTCGGACATACGTACGGTCAGGATAGTGATCTCCCCTCCATGGTACGAAACCAAGTGGGCTTATTTCATCTATTGCCTGTTGTTTATCTTCCTGGTATTAGGAACTATCAGTTATATCCGCTCGCGTATGCGTCACCGTCGTGAACTGATGGAGCGGGAGCATGCCGAACAACTGAATGAAACCAAGTTGCAGTTCTTTATCAATATTTCTCATGAAATACGTACTCCGATGACGCTGATTATTAATCCGTTGGAGAAGCTTATAGCCGATCAGAAAGACTCTGAGCTTCATAAGACATATCTGATGATTTATCGAAACGCTCAACGCATTTTGCGCCTGATCAATCAGTTGATGGACATCCGCAAGCTGGATGAAGGACAGATATTCCTGAAATTCCGCGAAACCGATATTGTAGGGTTTATCAATGATGTGATGACGACGTTTGATTATCTGGCGCGGAAAAAGAAGATCCGCTTTACGTTCGAGCACGATATGCCGGAATTGAAGGTGTGGATTGATCTGAACAACTTTGATAAGATTCTGATGAACATCCTCTCTAATGCGTTTAAATATACGCCCGAAGAAGGGGAGGTGCAGGTAGCGCTGACTACAGGGAAAGATCCTACGCGCAAAGATGCTTTGAAGGAGTATTTCGAAATAACCGTTACCGATAGCGGTATTGGCATCGACAAGAGCAAAATAGAACGGATATTCGAACGCTTCTATCAGATAGACAATGATGTGACCCAGTCTAATTTCGGAACGGGAATCGGATTGCACCTGTCCCGTTCGTTAGTCCTGCTGCATCATGGTATTATCTTTGCAGAGAACCGTACGGATACGTCCGGAAGCCGTTTCGTTATCCGTATTCCTTTGGGAGCTGCTCATTTACGCGCAGACGAACTTGAATCCGGTGAAAGTAACATAAAAATGGTATCTGCACCTTTGAAGTCACAGATTTCTCCTGTGTTGAGTGTGGTGCAGGACGAGCAGCATACCGAAGAGGAAAAAGTGGTTAAGCCTAAAACTCACCAGAAGGTGCTGGTTGTGGAAGATGAAGAGGAAATCCTTACTTATTTGAAAAATGAGTTGTCGGATGAGTACCGGATTCAGACGTGTACGAATGGCAAGGAAGCCTATGAACTGATGCTGGTCGATATGCCCGATTTAGTCATCAGCGACATCATGATGCCCGAAATGGACGGACTCACATTGTGTAGAAAGATTAAGCAGAATACCAACATCAACCATATACCGGTTGTGTTGCTCACGGCTAAGTCGAAGCCAGAAGACCGATTGGAAGGTATGGATACGGGGGCTGACGGTTATATTGTGAAACCGTTCAATACGGACTTGTTGAAGAGTACGATTGCCAATCTGTTGTTGAATCGTCGTATGTTGCGAAACAAGTTCAGCGGTACCCAGCAGCAGGAAGACAAGATAGACAAACTGCAGATGCAGTCGGGCGACGAGAAGCTGATGGAAAAGATCATGAAAGTGGTGAACGAACACCTGGCTGATCCCGACTTGAATGCTGAGTTGCTCGCCACGGAGGTTGGACTTAGCCGGGTACATATTCATCGGAAATTGAAAGAACTGACCAATCTTTCAGCCCGCGATTTCATAAAGAACATCCGTCTGCAGCAGGCCGCCAAGCTTCTGGCCGAGGACAAGAAGCTCACCATTTCAGAGGTGGCGTATGCTACGGGCTATGCTAATCTGTCGCATTTCTCCAATTCGTTTAAGGAACGATATGGCATGTCGCCTAAAGACTACATTAATAAACACCGGAAAGAGTAGTTGGTGGTGAAACATGCGGTGAAACGTCCGTAATCCGTTATCTTTCACCGTATCCGATTGTATATGAGTGGAGTAGAGTCGGGTGAAAGCGTGAAGGCAGATCGGATGATGCTGTTTTTATCTGTACTATCGGCTGGAAATGTCTCGTCAGAGGGGCTTCCTTTCACCTCTAATATTTCACTTTGCGCCCGTCAAGTGCCACTTTATGTTTGTCAAGTGGCACTTGACGGGCGTAACTATCCATATGAATTCCGGCAATAAGAAGAAGCAATGTCAGTATGTCCCATAAGCAATGTCAACAGGGCTTACAAGCAGTGTCAATGAGCAACACAAGCATTGCTGCCGAGCGACACAAGTGTTGTAGCCGAGCAACACAAGTGTTGCTGTTGAGCGACACAAGTGTTTCTCGACAGGGCTGACAGTACGTAGCGGCTGAGGGTCGGGATTATTTGGACACTCCGTTTCGCCAGATGTCGTTTACCTTTTTACGGATGGCCAGGATATTGACTAAGGAGACGACGACGAACAGCAGGCTGCCGGTCAGCAGGCAGGGCCATAACGAACCGGTTTCCAACTGAGGAAATAGAGTTTGCAAGGTATCCGTGTAATAACTTCTTATCCAGACTACCCCGCTTACCGACAGCAGGAATACAATCAGGTTCAACCCGATGGTCAGCAGGTCGTATGGCATGGCTACCTTCACCGGACTATATCCGATGAGTAGCAGGTTTTCCAGCTTGACGGTGTTTTTCTGCAGAAGCAGGAATATGCTGAGCATCAGGATGTAGAACGACAGTAGGCTGATGAACAGACCGACACCCATGACGATGCCGGTGATGAGTCGCAGGAAGTAAGTCGTCTTTCCGGCGTCTAAGTTATTGCCTTCGGTTTCGTAATTCTTCTGTTGGAAATAGTCGGTGATGGCCGTATCGGTCGGATTGTTCACTTCGACAATCAGGCGCGACGGTTGAGGCTCCTGGTTGGGGGCGAAGGTCTGGTTGGCCCATTTCATAAACGATTGTGGTACCAGTATTGTATTCAGTCGGTTGGAAAATCCGACGATATTTCCCTTGTATTGTTCCACACGTCCGTTGCCTCGCATGATGATGTCCATCTGAATCAGGCTCATCACGCCTTCCGACAGCTTGGGCAGACTGCGGCTCTGGGCGAATCCGAAGTTGTACAGGTTGAGGTAATTGCGGGGGATGATGATGGGGATGGTGTGGCTGTTTTCGTCGAAATGCCATTTGTCTAAATTGACATCGACGTACTCATCGGGTACCGATTCGAAAAACATTTCCGTGGACAGGTGTATGCCTGCCTCCTGCATACCGAGTCCTGCCGATACCTTGAACAGTGAAGGAGTAAAGGCACCGACGCTGCGGGTGAACGGCTGGCGTTGCAGGTATTCGATTTCTTGTTTGGTAAAGGTATTGCTTCGTCCGGTCAAGCTGCCGAGCGTGCTGATTTTCTTGGTGGCGATGATATAGTCCTTTTTCATGAAACTGTCTCCTTGCGTGAACAGCGGAAGTACATCGCGATAGAACTGTATGCTAAGCAAGACTATCAGCATGCCGAACAGGTTGGCCAGGAAGAAGCCGGACAGTTGGCCGATGCTGATGTGCTGGCGGAGGAGTTTCCAGACGAGTTTATTCATTGTTTCTTTCAAAGTTAAAGTTTATATACTTCGTTGTATGCCAGTGGCAGGTGTTTGCCAATGGACGTTACGATGATACCGGCTTGTTGCCGCCCGGCTTCTTCTGTCAGCAGTCGGCTCATGATGGCTCCGTTTTCGTCGTCAAGGTGGCTGACCGGTTCGTCTAAGAATATAAAGTCGAATGGCTGGCACAGGCTGCGGATAAAGGCTACGCGCTGTTGCTGCCCGAAGGACAGTTTGCCGGCTTTTACGTCAGTCTTGTCGGCGATGCCCATGGTTTCGAAAAGAGCGATGATTTCTTTCTTCTTCTTGTGATTGGTCAGCCGGTTCTTCAGAAGAACGTTTTCGAGTGCTGTCAGTTCGGGAAAAATGCGCAGTTCCTGAAAAAGAATGCTGAGCGATTGTCTTCGTATGTTTCCCCATTCGCTGACCGAAAGCGAGCGGATGTTGCGTTCGTCGAAGTTGATGATACCCTGATAGTCGCGGCGGTATCCGTAAATGTAACTGCAAAGCGAGGACTTGCCTGTGCCCGATGCGGCTTCAATCAGGTAGCTCTTACCTTTGCTGAATGTAATTTGCTGATGCCAGATGTCGGAGGTTATGGCATCACGGTCGGCAAACACTTGTGGAAGTGTTTGCCGTAGGTGAATATTGTTCATTTTCTGATGTTTACAGTTCGTTTGCAGTCGTCACGCCTGTAAGCAGTCGGCTTACATCCCGGCAAACTGCCTTATCATGTTGACGATTTGTTTCAGTGAATTGACGTTTTTGTCTTTCATCTTCAGGCTGATGTTTGCCTTTTGTGTGTTTCCTGTTATCTCCAAATATGTTACGTTCTCGCATAATGAAAGAGCCGTGGCAGCTTCCTGTCCGCCGAATTGTGCCAGCATCTTGACTACCGGCAGCGAGCAGATGGCTTCAATGTTGATGACAAAAGCTATGTTTTTGCCTTTTATTTCCGACGCATATTCAGTTTTGGCAGCAGACGGATCCGAGGTCTTTCCGATGCTTTTGTAGAGCAGTTCGTCGTTGGTGGCATAGAACGTCTTGTCCTTGATACCGAAGAAAAGGTTCAGGGAACGCGATTTATAGACATAGTCGTTGTCGCTGAGGCGGATGATGTCTTCGCCACGTCTGAATCCCAGTTCGGCTTTCTTGTCGTACAGTGTTTTCAGTACATCGTTGTTCTTAATATCGGCATAAGCCAGGAAAGTCGGTGCATTCTGCAAGGTGACATTGACGAGTCCTGCAGTCATGTCGTTTTCGAAGGCGTCGAACAACACTTTCAGTTCGTTGAACTGTTTGACTGAGATGCCTCTCTGAAACTCTTCATTCTGTTGCAGATATTTGAATACTTCTTCGCCGTTCACGCCCATGCTGACCAGAGCCAGTGTCGATTGTGGAAAGTATTTCAGCAGATTGTTCTGGATGGGACGGGTGGTGGCTTCGGCTTGTTTCTCCAGTTTTTTTTGCACTTCGGCGTTCGGGGTGTACCACTCACCATCGATGTTTATCTCTCCTTTCTCGAAAGTCAGGCTGCACAACAGGAACAAGTCTTTCCAGTCGGCGCTGTTGGGCAACTGTTGTTTCACTATTTGGGCATAGTTGTTGGAGATTTCGTTCAAGGCAATATACACATTGACTTCACCGTTCTTCTTCATCGCCTTCTTGAATCCTTCGTTGGCTGTGATGCTTTGTTCGGCTGTTTGTTTCAGCAGATTGGCTATTTGGCTTTTTACATTCTCCAATTGTGTCTCGCCCTTATAGCTTGCTACTAAGAGTACCGAAGGGGTGAATGCTACTACAGCTTGGTTGCTGAGCGTAGTGAAGCGATATCCGTCGCCTTCGGCGATGGGGGAACTGATCTGTTCTTTTTCTGTTACCTGGAGCAACTTTTCCAAATCGTCTTCGTTGCTTACTTTGGCCACTAAGGCAGCTTCTACGTTTAAGGCATTGAAGATGTAAACAGGCTCTTTCAGGTCGATGCCGGCTTTATCCGGATTGTTCAGTACCGTTTCCAACTGTTGGAAGGCGGCCGCATTCATTTCGTTTTTCAATGCATCGGTTAGCTTCTGCAGTGCTTCTTTGTTCTCTTTGTCGCCCATGCCAGCTTTTTCACCCAATGACTTGAGGTTGAGTGCCACTACCGATGTGGCATCGGCGGGAATAGCGTTGGTGTACTCCGTTGTCTTTGAACAAGAACTGATAAATACTATCAGCATTGTTAAAACCGATAAGTGGAGAAATAGACCTTTTTTCATATCGTAATACAGTTAAAAGTGAATATATCATTGGTTTTCCAGATTCAGTATGTGGCATGCTACCAGTGCGGCTGTTTCTGTTCTTAGCCTTGACCGTCCTAAACTGACGGGTTGGAACCCCTGTCCGATGGCCTTTGCTACTTCTTCTTCGCTGAAATCGCCTTCCGGCCCGATCATGACCAATGCGCCTTCTCCCTTTCTAACCAGGTCTTTCAGCAATGGTTTCTCTCCCTCATGGCAGTGGGCTATAAACTTCTGTCCGTCGAAGGGTTGGGAGATGAAACGGTCGAAGTCGGTCATTTCGTTCAGTTTGGGCAGACGTGCTTTCAGCGACTGTTTGATGGCGGAGATCAGGATTTTCGAGATGCGTTCGGTCTTGATGACCCGTCGTTCCGAAAAGCGGCTGTTCAGAAAAGTCAGTTCGTCGAATCCGATTTCGGTAGCTTTCTCGGCAAACCATTCCGTGCGGTCCATGTTTTTGGTCGGCGCCATGGCTATGTGCAGATAGCCGCTCCATAGCGGTGCTTGCGGAATGGTTTCCAGCAGGCTGACAAGGCAATGCTTGTTGGTGGCAGTCGTGATTTCGGCACGGTAGAAGTTGCCTTTCCCGTCGGTCAGCATCACTTCGTCTCCCTGTTGCAGTCTTAGTACGCGTATCGCGTGTGCGGCCTCTTCTTCGGGTAGCTCGTTGCGGGTCTGTATGTCTGGTGTATAAAATACGTGCATATCGGTAATAGGGTCGTCCGGGTAAAGATGTACCTACGACTTTTTGAATTGGTTAATCAGATCGCGCAGTTGTGCGGCACGTTCATAATTCTCGTTTTCTACGGCTTCAGCCAGTGCTTCCTTCAAAGCCTCTAAGCTGTCTTCCCTGATGGATTGTTCTTTATCGTGTGTATCCGAAAAATAGTCAGAGCGTATGCACTCTCTTTCCAGTATGTCGTCGTAAACGAATATGGGTGCATCCATCCTCAGGGCCAAGGCGATTGCATCGCTTGTGCGGGCATCTATCCGTATGATGGAGTTATTCGTTTTCAGGTAGATATAGGAATAGAATATTCCGTTGTTGACGTGATAGATGAGCGTACGTACCAGTGAGACATTCAGTGTCTCGAGTACGGACGCAAAAAGATTGTGCGTCAGGGGGCGTGGGGGATTAATGCCTCTCATCTCGATGAGCAAATACTGAGCTTCATTGGTGCCGATGATGATGGGCAATTGGCGTTCTCCGTTTATTTCGCCCAGCACCAGGGCATAGGCTCCGGCCTGCTCCTGACTGTTTGTGATGTTCAGAACCTGTAGTTCTATTTTCTTTCTGTTCATACCGTTACGGTTATAATTCTTCCGGCCGGTGCTTGTATTTGAAGGCAAATGCAAATACAACGGCTACGACCAGTGCATAGATTGCAAACGTGTACCACGCAGCCTGCCATTGTTCGATTTGTGGGACTTCGCTGTTGAAGTCAACAAAATGGTTGACAACGGCTTGTGCGCCCAATGTGCCGATAGTGGCACCGAATCCGTTGGTCATGATGACAAACAGTCCCTGTGCGCTGGAACGTATGCCTTTGTCTGTTTCGCGGTCAACAAACAAGGAACCGGATATGTTGAAGAAATCGAATGCTACACCATAGACAATCATGGAAAGGATAAACATCCATACGCCGCTTCCCGGATTGCCGCATCCGAACAGTCCGAAGCGAAGTACCCATGCGAACATGGCAATGAGCATCACATATTTGATTCCGAATCGCTTGAGGAAGAAGGGAATCAGCAGGATGCAGAGTGTTTCGGACACCTGTGATAGCGAAATCAGGATATTGGCATGCTGCACGCCGAAGGTATCGGCGTATTCGGGGATACTGCCGAAACTGCTGATGTAGGGGTTGGCAAATCCGTTTGTTATCTGTAATGATACACCCAGCAGCATGGAGAATATGAAGAATATGGCCATTTTCTTCTGCTTGAACAGTGCGAAGGCCCGCAGTCCCATCGCCTCTGCCAGCGATTTGCTTTCGCCTCCTTTATTGGTAGGACAGGCAGGAAGGGTCAGTGCATAGAAGCCATATACCAGTCCGATGAGGGCACAGGCAAAGAACTGGCCGTAATTGTTCTGAAGCCCCAGTATGTCCACAGTCCACATGGAGCAGATGAATCCGATGGTACCGAATATCCGGATGGGTGGGAAGTTCTTGATGGTGTCCAGGCCGGCTTTGTCCAATGCCGTGTAGGCTACCGAGTTGGACAGTGCGAGCGTGGGCATATAGAAGGCTACGCTCAGCGAATAGAATGTAAAGAGAACGCCGAATTCGACGTTGGTTCCGCTCGTCATGCCGTAGTAGCCGGCCAGTGCCATAAAGAGGGCAGCAATAAAGTGGCTGAAGCTTAGCAGTTTCTGTGCCGGTATCCATCGGTCGGCTATAATGCCCAGAATGGCGGGCATAAACAGGGAGACGATGCCTTGCATGGCGTAGAATGTACCGATGTGTTCAGCCTGGCCTACGTTGACCAAATAACTGCCCATGGATGTCAGGTAAGCTCCCCATACGGCAAACTGCAGGAAGTTCATGATGACTAAGCGGACTTTGATATTCATAGTTCTTTTGCTTTGATTCTTAAAGATAAACAAACGTTGATTCGCACATAGTCTTGCAAAGGTACGATTCGACATGGAGAAAAGCAAATAACCTATGGCTTTTTTCACAGGTTTCGGATAGAATTCATTACTTGACCGGAGGGTTTTGGGGATGCAGGGGTATATAAAAAAAGAAGGGTATCTATCCCAGACACCCAATCTTTATTAACCTTAAATC
>CABROZ010000075.1 GCA_902472795.1 uncultured Bacteroides sp.
GCTCACGAGCCGTACAAGTGTTTTAGATAAGAGGTGTTTGTACCTTATTTCCGGCTGAGTTCGTCGTGGACTACAGCCATCATTCCTTCGACCTGGGCCAGGGCCAGCATGCGTCCGTGGAAGGAGTATCCCGGATTGTAGCCTTTGGTTTCGTCGCCCAGCATGGTGCGTCCGTGGTCCACGCGCATGGGCAGTGCGGGGTTCTCCTGTTCGAAGATGCGGATCAGGTCGATCAGATGTCCGCGTCCTTCGAGGTGCGAGCTTTCGATGAAGTTGCCGCCCGGCATGGCCTTTGTGCTGCGCAGGTGGACAAAGTGGGTGCGCTTGGCAAACTTGCGGGCCAGTTCGCGGGTGTCGTTCTGCTCGCCTGCACTGAGCGAGCCGGCGCAAAAGGTCAGTCCGTTGTGCGGATTGTCCACAGCTTGCAGGAACCATTCGATGTCGGCCTCGTCCGTCACAATGCGTGGCAGACCCAGCACCTGGAAGGGAGGGTCGTCGGGGTGAACGCACATGTTGACTCCGTATTCGTCGCACACCGGCATAACGGCTGCCAGGAAGTAGCGCATGTTCTCGCGCAGGGCATCGCGGTCGATGCCTTTGTACAAGGCCAGCAGGTTACGGAAGATGTTGACGGGGTTCTTGTCGCCTTCCTTGATGTTGCCGTTGACGAAGCCCTGTGTCTTGACGATGATGGTATCAATCAGTTCGTCCTTCTCGGCTTCGGTGATGGTTTTGTCTAATTCGGCCACCTTCTGTAACTCTTCGGCGGTGTAGTCGGCCTCGGCTCCTTCGCGTTGCAGAATCTTGACGTCGAAGTAGGCAAAGCGGATGCGGTCGAAGTAAAGGGAAGAAGTTCCGTCGGCCCAGGGGTGTTGCAGGTCGGTGCGTATCCAGTCGATGACCGGCATGAAGTTGTAGCACACGGTCTTGATGCCGGCCTTGCCCAGATTGGCCAAGCTGACTTTGTAGTTTTCGATGAGTTGTTCCCGTTCGGGACCGGCGTATTTGATGGCCTCGCACACGGGCAGGCTTTCTACCACCGACCAGCGCAGGCCATGCGCTTCGATGTAACTTTTCAGGTCGTTGATGGCCTCTAAGGTCCAGATTTCACCGTTGGGCACATCGTGCAGAGCGGTGACAATACCTTCTACGCCGATCTGGCGCAGCATATCGAGCGTGATTTTGTCTTTCTTACCAAACCATCTCCAGGTCTTTTCCATACGATATACTATTGTTTTATGGGTTTAACGTTGCAAATATAGTCACTGTTTTCTAAAGTCGCTCGTCTGAAGTCGGCTAACTTTATCGGTTGCGGTTCAGCAGTTCGCCCGAAGGGCATTCGTAGTTGCTGATGCCGAGCTGTACCTTCTTCAGGTCGTCCAGTTCGTGTATGGGGCGTTCGATGTCGTAGGGTATGGGCATCTGCGAGAATTGCTGGAAGTAGAGCAGACAGGCATCTTTCCACCAGACGGCATCGCGTGCCTGGATTTTCAGGCGCGACTGTACATCCTTGAAGCAGTCTGCATCGACAAACGCTTCGGCTTTGTCCCATGTCTTCTGGAACTCTTTGACCTGCTGCACGCCGGCGTCGTAGTGGCGGCACAATTCGTCCCAAAGGGTACGGCCGCTCTTCATCGTGTGCCCCCAGGGTACGTGGTGGAACCACAGCAGGTATTCTTCGGGACAGGTGGCGAGGTCGTTGTAGAGGCGGGCCAGCGAGTCGGGATATTGTGCTACGGCATTGCTGCCTGTCGAGCTGCGGTCGAAGCCGATGCCTTGTGCGTCGGCCTTGTGATAATAGCTCGGCAGCCAGTCGGCGCGCGCACCGGGCACCTGGCACCAGGGCTCGGGACCATAGTGGTGTCCCCAGGCAAATAGGTGATGCAGGCCAAGCGGCATCATGTAGTCAACGACGGCTTCGCGGCTTTCGAGCATCATCTTCTTCAGGTCGGCATGAATCGGGCTGATGTCCGTTACTCCTTCCTTATAAATAGTTTGCTTCAGCCATTCGTCTGCAATCTCGTCGGAACCGAGTTGCGGATTCCATGCCAGACGGCCGAAGGCATACCAGTTGGCTTGCGCAAAGGGATGTCCGCACCAGTTGGCGTCCGTACCGATGTTGCTGACTCCGGCAATGGCTTTCAGCGAAGTGGCCGGTACAAAGCGGAAGAACTCTTCCCACATGGGAGCCAGATAGGCAATGTGGTTGGAGTGTCCCAGATACTCCTGCGTAATCTGGAATTCGGCCATCAGGGGCGTATGCTCCATACTGCCGAACAGCGGGCTGTAGGGTTCGCGTGGCTGGAAATCGACCGGGCCGTTCTTGACCTGCACGATGACATTCGGGCGGAATTGTCCGTCCAATGGCTGGAATTCAAGATAAGCCTGCTTGGCACGGTCGGCATCCGAAGGACTGTAAACGAAAGCGCGCCACATGACGATGCCTTTATAAGGTTTCAGGGCATCGGCCAGCATGTTGGCACCTTCGGCATGCGTGCGTCCGAAGTCGCAAGGGCCGGGCTGCCCTTCGGAGTTGGCCTTCACTAAGAATCCGCCGAAGTCGGGGATCAGTTTGTAGATTTCTTTGGCTTTGTTTTTCCACCAGCGGATGACTTCTTTGTCTAAAGGATCGGCGGTGGACAGGCTGTCGAGTACCATGGGCGAGGCAAAGTTGACGGACAGATATACCCGTATGCCATACGGGCGGAAGACGTCGGCCAGGGCTTTTACCTTTTGCAGGTATTCGGCAGATAATATTTGTGGAGATGCGTTTACGTTGTTCAGCACCGTGCCGTTGATGCCGATGGAGGCATTGGCGCGTGCATAGGCTTCATAGCGGTCGGACAGAGTGTTGGGCAGTTCGTCCCAGTTCCAAAGTGATTTGCCGGCATATCCGCGTTCGATGGTGCCGTCCAGATTGTCCCAATGGTTGAGGATGCGGAGCTGATAGACAGGGTTTTCGATGATTTCGTTGTCTGTTTTCAGGTCGTTGCTCTGAAGGGCCTGTAATCGGAGCAGATGATAGGCTCCGTACAGAAGGCCGGTTTCGCCGGGCGAAGTAATGGTCAGTCCGTCCGAAGTGTGCCGGATGCGGAATCCGTCCTTGTCCAACTGCTTGTCTTTTTTCAGTTCAAGGGTTACAGGGGCTCCTTGCCATGCCTGTTGCAGTTCCCGGATAGCAAGGTCGATGGTCGCCGATTGCTTGCCGGCCGTCACCTGTGCATGGGCATTCCGGGGCTGCCGGAGCCACAGGCGGCTTCCGTCTTCGGCCATTAGACTGTTGGCAGAGCAGATGAACAGTGTCAGACAGATGAGAAGATAGATTTTTTGTTTCATGGTCTCGTAAGGTGATTTAGATTATTAAACAGAGAGTGCATAGCCTCTCGCGGTCATGGTTTCCGGATGACCGGTTGAAGTTATGCACTTCTTACTACATAGGACTATGTTTTATTCGCCTCCTCCGTCGATAGTCAGGATGCGGCCATTTTCGTCATATTCCAGTTCGCACACTTTCAGGCTGCGGAGCCATGATTTTCCGCCTGAAGGCACGCTGTCGTGATGGAACAGGTACCACTTGCCTTTGTATTCTACAATGGAGTGATGGGTAGTCCAGCCAACAACAGGTGTCAGGATGACTCCCTGATAGGTGAAGGGGCCGTAAGGGTTGTCACCGATGGCATAGCACAGCATGTGAGTATCGCCGGTAGAATAGGAGAAGTAATACTTGCCATTGTACTTGTGCATCCAGCTGGCTTCGAAGAAGCGGTGCGGGTCGTTGGCTTTCAGCGGCTCGCCGTTCTCATCGACTACCAATACCGGACGGGGCTCTTCGGCAAATTGAAGCATGTCTTTGCTCAGCTTAACCACACGGCTTGGCAATGCAGGCTGGTCGCCTTCGGGCAGTTCGGGGATTTCCAAGGCTTTGTTGTCCTTGTAACGCTGGAGTTGTCCGCCCCAGATGCCGCCGAAATACATGTAATAGTCTTCGCCTTCTTTCAGTACGGCAATGTCGATACTGTAGCTGCCGCGGATGGGATCGGGCTGGGGAATGAACGGGCCTTCGGGACGGTCGCCGATGGCTACACCGATACGGAAGATGTCTGTTTTGTCCTTCAGCGGGAAGTACAGGTAATATTTGCCGTCTTTTTCGGCTACATCGCTGTCCCACAGCTGGCGGCCAGCCCAGGGAATGTCGGCAATGTCGAGTGCCTTGCCATGGTCGATGACTTCGCCATGCATGGGGTCGTCGGTCGAAAGTACGTGGCTGTCCTTCATCACATACTGGTCGCCGTTGTCATTTTCCACGTTGGCGCATTCCCAGTCGTGCGAAGGGTAAATGTAGATGCGGTCGTTGAAGACGTGCACCGATGGGTCGGCCATGTAGTCGGCCGGAAATAAGTATCTCTTTTCTTTTTCCATAATGCGTTGTTTTTAAGGGTTATTTTGGTTGATTTTCAGTTTTCTTGTTTTCGTTTATCAGCTCTTTCAGGAAAGGCTTCATCTCGTAGTTGCGGTCGAACAGCAGGGGATATTCCTTGCGTCCGCGTACCGGGAAATTGTTTTTCCACGAATCACCGTCAGTGACTCCCCAGGCAGTTACACGCTCTACGATGTCGGCATGTTTCAGGAAGAGGTTGAAGAATGCTTTCATGCGTGCGTTCCATACGGCGGATACCGAGTCGGGCAGAGCATCCGGATAAGGATTCATCGCTTTCCGGAAAGACACTGTATCCGAAATATTGGCACTCCGCTTCACGGTGGGCAGTGCACTCATGTCCCATTCCGTAATCATTACCTTTACGCCGGTTCCTGCAAAGGCGAGCATACTTGTTTCGAAGTCTTCAATGGTAGGATAGTCCATACCCATGTGACCCTGCATGCCTACGGCGTCGATGCGCAGGCCTTTTGCTTTCAGCGAATTAACCAGTTTGACTACAGCATCACGACGTCCGGGGACATTCATTCCGTAATCGTTGTAATATAATTCGGCATTCGGGTCGGCTTCGTGTGCATACTGGAAAGCTAAAGGAATGAATTCTTCACCTAAGATTTCATAGAATTTGGTCTTTCGATAGGAACCGTCTTCCATTATGGCTTCATTGACTACATCCCATCCTTTGATTTTTCCCTTGTATCGGGAAACAATGGTGGTGATGTGGTCTTTCATACGCTGTTTCAGAACCTCGGCCGATACGTTGTTTCCTTTCTGATCGACACAGAACCAGGGTGCAAGTTGCGAGTGCCAGATGAGGCAGTGTCCGATGATAGCCATGTTATTCTCTTGTCCAAACTTCACAAATTGGTCGGCTTGTTCGAAGTTGTATCGGTCTTCTTCCGGATGGATGTTGGCACATTTCATGCAATTTTCGGCAACAATCGAATTGAAGTGCTTTTTGATGATTTTGACTGAAGCTGTATCTCTGCCAGATGATTGGTACTCATTAATGGCTACACCTACTAAGAATTTGTCTCCGAAAGCATCTTTCAATGACGGTTCTTCCATTACACTTGCTTGTTTCCCATTGCCACAGGAAGCTAACAATACGGATGCGAACAGGGTTAAAATAACATGCGTTGTTTTCATGATACGGTAATTTTATAAATTATATTATGTATGAATAAATAAAGTTTTCTGCTTTTCTGTGGAAAAAGCGGATTCCAATTATTTTAGTCTTATTTATGGCGTAATTCAATCTCTTTATTGATTTTATCAATCTTTTCGTCAGTCAGTTCATACTTGGAAATGATGAACATCGCCAAGGCCAGCAGGATGGCAGGGATAACAGCCACTAACCAAAGGATGCCTTGCTCGGCAAAAGGTGATTGGCTGACGGCATTTTCCTGGTCGAAACCTACATATGCCAAAACCAGTCCGGGAACTACACCTCCCAGTGCCATACCTGCTTTGTAGAAGATACCGGTCAGGGCATTGACAATGCCCGATATGCGTTTCCCTGTGGTATATTCTCCGTATGAGATAACTTCAGGTACAAGTGCCCACATATATCCGGTTGCTACGATGACTCCGGTCGATTTAACGAATTGTGCCACATAGACTAACCAGATCTGATCTTTTAAGGATGGAGTCATGGAGATGACGTAAAGCATGGCCATACCGATAATGGCGACGGACAGGAAGACGTTGAACATGGCTCGCTTTCCGATTTTTCGTTTGATCCAAGGAACAAGAGGCATGAAAATGAAAGCCGGAATAGAACCTAATGCCATGAAGTTGGCCATCTGGTCGCTGGTTCCTTTTACATTATAAATCATATAATACGATCCGGCCGAGTTTCCTACAGCCATCATGGCAAATGCAGTGATAAAGAAGAAGGCCAGTACACGTAGCGGTTTGTTACGCTTGAATTCTACCCACAAGTCGGATACTTTTACGTTCTCGGTCTCTTTGGCGTCCATAACGACACGCTCGCGACATTGGGTAAAACAGAAAATGAGTAAAGCCAAACCTATGATGCCATAAATTGTCATCGTAATGAACCAGGCATGTGCACTGGTCGTTGTATTGGTCAACCCGTCAGGTGATATGGAAGCTACAATTTTGGGAATACCATAGGCGACAGCCAAACCGCCTGTATTGGCCAGGAACATACGTACGCTGGTCAAGGTGGTGATTTCGTCTGTATCGCGAGTCAGAGAGGCGTTGAGTGCACCGTAAGGAACATTGATTAAGGTATAAAGCATGGACAATCCTACGTATGTAATGTATGCATATACCAAAGAGCCTGAGAAACCGTTCCAAAAGCAAAGAATGGCAAAACCTGTAAGGGGAACTCCTGCCAATACCAAGTAAGAACGGTATTTACCCAGCGGGGGATTGTGCTTGTCAACAAAGGCACCGACTAACGGATCCCATAATACATCGACCACCCGAACGATTAGAAACATAAATGCCGCCACTTCGGGTTTCAGACCATATACATTGGTATAAAAAAGCAGCAAGTACATGCATACTGTCTGATAAATAAGATTTTGGGCTAAGTCTCCCGAACCGAATCCTATGCGTTGAAGCCAGGATAGTTTGTAGAATCCTTTCGATTCTTCGTTTGTTTTTGTAATAGATTCCATAGATATTTATTTTTTTAGTATTTGCATTGTTTATTTATTGTTCTGATTAAGTTTTAAAGCCGCATCGGCTATACGTCCGCCCAATGTTTTCTTATCCAATGGATGAATATCGTTCCATTCACCTAAATCATTGTTTTTGATGAGTGTGGTATGTGTATTGGTTTGTGCTGCTTTAGCTTGTTCCTGTCTCATTTCGGCCCAGGCTTTTCGTCCCTCCGTGTCGTCTTTGGCAAGAAAATCGGCCAATTCGACGATGTAGAAAGGTAACTGCTGATTGTTGAAAGTACGTCGCCAGTCCGCAATCATGGCGGTAAGTAAGGAGGCGTATTCATTGCGTCGTGCTACGTTCGATTCACCTTGATACCAGATTACTCCGTTTACAGTATAGTTCTTGAGTGGAGCAATCATAGCGTTGTACAGGCATACGGGTTTATAGCAGAAGAACATCATTTCGGGAGCATTGGGCATCGGAGCACCAAGGTGGTACTTCCAGGTTCCCTCCAAACTAATTTCTTGGTTTGGGCCTTCTGTCGGAATGATTATCTTATAGGGCTTTTCTTTCACAAAACTTGGATAGCCACCGTTGCTGATGAGACGGACGGTCACATTGTTCTTGCCTGCTGTCAGCAATCCGGCCGGAATTTTGTATATGCGAGGTGGATATTGATAGCTTGTCGTTCCGACGAACCGACCGTTTACGTAAACAGAGTCGGCATCAACGATGCAGCCTAAGCGCAGAATGGCTTCTTTCCCTGTGCAGTTTGCCGGAACTTCAATATCTTTGCGCAGCCAGTGTGATCCGCCAATCGGATTCAGTCCGTTGCTGCCCCAATTATTGGAAAACAGATCGACTGTTTCCCAATTGCTGTCATCGTAATCGGCGGCATACCATGGGGTAGCTTCGTGTAGTCCTGTATCGCCTAAAAAGAGTGAGCGGTTCCATCGGCTGAAGCTTTCTCCTTCTACTTTTTTGATATGTGCACAGTAAGCATCGTCCTCGTATTGGCGTTTGTCGTTGATATATAAAGGAAAATCTTTTAGTCCTTCTTCGCTGATCCATGCTTCGACAGGCGTACCTCCCCAGCTTGAGTTGATCAGTCCGACTGGAATACCGTTTTTCTTGTAAGCTGCTTTAGCAAAGAAGTAAGCCAATGCGGAGAATTCCATGACATTCTGCTGATTCAAGGTCTTCCAGCTTGTAGATGGCATGTCGTCTTGCGGTGCATGGAAATTATAAATTTTAGGAACGATGATATGGCGTATTTTATTATTGTTATAGGATGCTATCTCTTCGGCGAACATATCGGTCACCCGACTGACAGGCAGTTCCATATTGGATTGTCCGGAACAAAGCCATACATCGCCAATCAGAATATCTTTGATTTCGATGTCGTTTACTGACATGAGGTAAGGCCCTCCGGCTTTCATCGGTGGAAGGTCGATACTCCATTTCCCATTCTCGTCGGCTGTGGCGGTAAATGTATCTTTCAGCTTTCCTCCCTTAACGGCAGAAGGAAGAATAACCTTTTCATTGTTTATCGACAAGCCTCTCAAAAATTTCACTTCTACGTTTTCGCCGGCATCGGCAGTTCCCCAGATTTTTACGGTTTGTTCTCGTTGTAGTACCATTCCATCTGAGATGAGAACAGGTAACTTCACCTTTGCATCTGCTATTGGTGCAAAGCAAAGGCAAAGCAACACTGCAACTCCTAACCTAAATTTAATATAAACTTTACTTTTATGCATTTCCTGTTTTATATAAATATATTTACTTGTTACTTGGTTTATTACTGACTCATTAGATTACTGATATTCGTATAGTTTAACATGCAATATCTTGAATTCTCCTGTTGCAATGCGTACATGTCTTCCCTGATGGGTCTGATCTCCATTGAGGCGGCGGACATAACTGAATCTGCCGTCTTCTTTGATCTGTATTTCATCCACAGTACCAAGTCCACAACGTTTCCCTTTGAATTTCTTTGCTTCGGTGATAGGGTTGTCCTTCGAGTTTTCGCCTTGTAACTTGAATCCGTCTTCACCCAATGTTTCTTTTCCGTTTCCGACTGTATTTTCGGTGCTGTTGGCAAATTCAACAACGATGCCACTGCCTGCTACAATGTATTCATTGGTATTGAGCTTGAGTAATATGCCGCCTCCTTCAGGCCAGGTGCTCCCGTCGGTTGCCCGGGCATCCCAAGGCAGAGTAAAATAATGTTTGCAAGTGATAGTCAGTTTCCCGTCGCGGAGGATACGTTCTTTATTTGTCTGATCGAACAGTAATCCTTTCATGGTTCCCTTGCCTTGATACTTGGTAATCAATGGCATCATTTCTTTCAGTATGGCATAGCTTTGCGTCAAAGGGGCCTGGGGAGAATAAGTAGCGTCTTCGATGGAGAAAGGACTGATGCCGATAGCGTCGTGCTCGCCAATGGCATAAAAGGCTTTAACTCCATTGTTATTGTCCAGACGCATTTCCGGAATGAATAGTGGATTGTTGTGCAGGTGGTATTGTGCAACCCAGTTCTGGAATCCGCTGTCATAGAGGTCGGGAGCAAGAATATCGATGGAGGGAGCTCCACAGTGCCATATATCAATAAGGTGTGCCAGCGGTCCGGCCGATGGATATTCGCCCGGCTTGCGTCCACGGCTATTCATTGCGGCATTGACGTAGAGGGGAACAGGATAGATGGAGCGGGCGGTCTGAGCCATTTTCTCTACATAGTTGGCATAGTGCCACGCCATGAAGATTTCATCGGTATAGATATCGTTCCCAAATACTTCTTGCCAGTTGCCTTGGCGTGGACAACCTTGTGCTTCCCATTTCTCAAGCATTTGCGGATGAAGTTTCTTCTTGTTGGTTTGCAGATAATTCATCAATTGTTCCGGTACCGGTGACTGAAATGCCCGGTTGGCTGCCGGGGAATAATCGCGAGCGCTTTCAAGCATGCCGATTTCATTTTCAATTTGAATCATGATGACGGTGCCGTTGTCTTTATCTGCTTCTGCAATATGCTTCAGCCATTGTGTGAATGCCATGTTGTCGGCTCGGAACACATTGTCGGAGAAGGCACTCGCTATTTCCAAGGGTTTACCGTTTTGCGTAATGGCGCGCGGATATTTCTGATAATTGGTTTTAAACCATAACGGAGCGTAGCAGCTCATGGAATTTTTCCATGCTCCAAACCAAAGGAATACTATTTTCAGGTCGTTCTTCCGTGCCTCTTCCAGTACTTTGTCGGTCAGGGTGAAGTCGAATTGTCCTTCGGCAGGTTCAATCAGATCCCAATAGGCGGGAACAAGTAGGGTGTTAAGCCCCATTCTCCGGATTTTGGGAAATATCCGTTCGATGTCCTGTGGGCATGTTGCTGAAGAGTTGCCTAATTCACCACCTAATATGATGAAAGGTTTTCCCTCAACGATGAGTTGAGTGGATACTCCTTGCTTTTGTAAAAAACTCTGCTGTGCATGCGGATAGGCTGTCAATAACAGCAAAGTGAGGAGTATGATTGTTCTTTTCATGGCAATATTAGGCATTAGTTCGAGATACTTCTTTAATGACAAAGATACTAATCTGTGTGGTAACTTGTCTCAAATAATGTATCATAAACATTTCCATAGGTAACATCTGTTTTAATATACGTTACATTTTCTTATATATGGGGGATTTTGCCGCCTAAAAACTCTTCTGTCGTGGTGAAATGCCGGCTTTGGATTTGATACATATGAAATATGGGCCTGTTGGCTGATGATATGTACCCTATTGTAAATGTATTTCCCTGATTATGTCAGCTCTTTTCTATTTTTCCTCTTTTACTATCCGTTTTTTTGTCCTATTGATTACGGAGAAGGCATTTGGGGCTATTCTTTATGGGGGCTGGCAGTCGTCATCTGTCGTTTGTCTTTAT
>CABROZ010000076.1 GCA_902472795.1 uncultured Bacteroides sp.
CCATGCGGAGCATTACAGAACCGTCTGCCTGTTTTGCCAGCTTTCCCGTTTCGAGAGTGATGGTTCTTCCATCAGCCATCTCGATTGTCTTAACAATTGGGTTAATCATAAAAAATGTTTTATATCTAATTTTCTTTCAAAATTCGCGCAAAGATACATATTTTATTCTTCATAATATGGTGTGAATGAGATAAAAAGTTTAAGTTTTGCCGTTTTTTTGCTTTTCGAAGCGGAAGAAGTGTTGAAAATGCTTTGACTAAACCCGAAAAGAAGTATATTTGCACGATTTCTGCAATTCGCTTGACGGGCCGGTGCGGAACGGAGAAGCGGAAACAGATGGTTGATAAGGCATCGCTTGTTCAGGTCCCGGATCGGGCACGAAGGTCGAAGGCCGATCGAAACGTTGGTTAAACCATCTGGCAGGCATTTGCATTCGGAACTTAAATTTATTTACTCAACTTTCGCAAGCTCAAGTTGCAGTTGACGAGTAACAAGTTGACGAGTTGACAAGGTCTTTGTATTGAGCTGCTTTAAACGGCACTTTGTCAAACAGGGCATTCCGGACCTGTAGTCTTGTTGACTGAAGCCTTGTCAACTAATAAGTTGAGCGTTTGCGAAACTTAATTTATTTAGAATGAAGAATATGAAGAAAATCTTTTTAGTTGCATTCGTGGCAGTGGGTTTGGGCGCATGTAATTCGGAACCGAAATTCAAGGTGGAAGGTAAGATTGCTGACGCGGCAGGTAAAATGCTTTATTTGGAGGCATCGGCACTGGAAGGTATCACGCCGTTGGACTCGGTGAAGTTGGGCGAAAGCGGAACGTATTCTTTCAAACAGCCGCGACCCGAATCGCCCGAATTCTATCGTTTGCGGGTGGAGGACAAAGTGATAAACTTCTCGATTGATTCGACCGAAACGGTGCAGATCGATGCTCCCTTTACCGACTTTTCTACCGCATACGAGGTGAAGGGATCGACGAACTGTCAGAAGATAAAGGAACTGACACTGAAGCAGATAAAACTGCAAAGTGCAGCCGACGAACTGGGGCAGGCCATGCAGGCGCACCGCATTGGGCTCGACGTGTTCGAAGACAGCCTGGAGGTGTTGCTGAAGGCGTACAAGGACGATGTGAAGCTGAACTATATCTTTGCGGCTCCCAACACGGCGGCTGCTTATTTCGCCTTGTTCCAGAAGCTGAACAACTACTTGATATTCGATCCGTTGAACAACAGGGACGACGTGAAATGCTTTGCTGCGGTGGCTACCAGCCTGAACAACTTCTATCCGCACGCCGACCGTTCGAAAAACCTCTATAACATCGTTATAAAAGGTATGAAGAATACCTATTCGCAACCTAATGCGCTGGATCTGCCTCAGGATGTCATTAAGGAAACGGGTGTGATCGACATCAGTCTGCGCGATATGCAGGGGAATGTCCGCAACCTGACCGACCTGAAAGGAAAAGCCGTGATTCTGGACTTTACGATTTACCAGACAGCCGTATCGGCCACTCATAACTACATGCTTCTCGATTTGTATAAGAAGTATGCTTCTCAAGGGCTGGAAATATATCAGGTTTCCCTGGATGCTGACGAGCACTTCTGGAAAACGACTGCCGACAACCTGCCTTGGATTTGCGTGCGCGACGCCAATGGCATTTATTCGTCCATTGCGGCTTCGTACAACGTGAAGTCGGTGCCGACGCTGTTCCTGATCAACAAGAACAATGAACTGAGTGCCCGTGGCGAAACGATAAAGGATCTGGAGGCTGCAGTGAAAGCATTGCTGTAACTCGTTATAAATTAGAATATTTCGTTAAATATGTTACAAAGCACTTCTTTTTGCTTGACACGCATTGATTAAAAGACTATCTTTGCCCAACAAATAAGGAAGAGGGTTCCAGCATGATGAACATGTTGGAATTCTTTTTTGTTTATAAGTGCATTCATTCATTAAAAAATAAAATAGGAGGAAAAAAGTATGGCTTATATGTCAGAAGAAGGCTACAATAAATTGTTGGCTGAATTGAAAAACCTGGAGTCGGTAGAACGTCCTAAGATTGTGGCTGCCATTGCAGAAGCCCGTGATAAAGGTGACTTGTCGGAAAATGCAGAGTACGATGCTGCCAAGGAAGCACAGGGCTTGCTGGAGGCTAAAATCAACAAACTGAAAATGGTGATTGCCGATGCAAAAATCATCGATGAATCGAAACTGAAGACTGATTCCGTACAGATATTGAATAAGGTAGAGCTGAGGAACGTGAAAAATGGTATGAAGATGACTTATACCATCGTTTCGGAGAGCGAAGCCAATCTGAAAGAAGGTAAAATATCAGTCAATACTCCGATTGCACAGGGCTTGCTTGGCAAGAAAGTAGGTGATATCGCTGAAATCAAAGTGCCCCAAGGTGTTATTAATCTGGAAGTAGTAAGCATTTCATTTTAAAACAGAAGGCAGGTCCGCGTGCGGGCTTGCCTTATTTTATATATAGTATAAGTTTCGCAAGTGCTCAACCTGATAGTTGACTGGCCTCGGTCAACAAGGCTACAAGGCTGGAACACCCTGCTTGGTAAAGTTCCGTTTGAAACGGCTCGCTACAAACGACTCGGTAACTTGTCAACTGCAACTTGGGCTGGCGAATTGAAAATCGACGAAGTCAAAGTTGAGTATATACTATAAGTAACTTACGTTTAGCAATTTGTGAAGCAAAAATAAATCATAGTTATGGCAACAATATTCAGTAGAATCATCGCAGGTGAAATACCCTGCTACAAAGTGGCCGAGGATGACAAGTACTTTGCATTTCTCGACATCAATCCGTTGGTGAAAGGTCACACGCTGGTAGTACCCAAGCAAGAAGTGGATTACATCTTCGACCTGAGTGACGAAGATCTGGCAGGCATGCAGGTGTTTGCCAAGAAAGTGGCACTTGCCATTGGTAAGGCATTTCCCTGCAAGAAGGTAGGTATGGCTGTGTTAGGTCTTGAAGTGCCTCATGCACACATTCATCTTATTCCGATGCAGAGCGAAAAAGACATGCTTTTCTCTAATCCGAAGCTGAAGCTGACCGATGATGAATTCAAGGCAGTGGCCGAGGCTATCCGTTCTGCATTCTGAAAAAGCCTAAAGTTCCTTCTTCATTATATATAAAAACAACAAGAGGGTGTGTCGGTTTTGACACATCCTCTTGTTATGAAATAAACTTAAGTTCGCACGTGCACCACTGGCAGAAGTTAAAGGGAAGCTGTCGCTTTGATCCGTTTTCGTCAGGAGTTAAGAACCTGGAAGGTAGGTGTATGTTTGCAAATCGTTCATGGCAGTATCGGTCTGGTTCTGCAACTGCTTAACTGTCAAGCTGGATCTTATTTCTGAATCGTAAGCATAATCATCTTTCTTCTTGTCACCATGGGAACTTTCCCGTACTTTATTTGAATAGACGCTCAGTCGTTGCGGCTGGTTTTTCTACTGTTTGACACACGACGGGAATGTTGTCTTTATTCAGTTCGTAAATACTTTGTTCCATGTCTTTGCTGTAGCTCTGCTTCGATTCATCCCAACGGGCGTAGTTCATGATGATTTCACCAACTTCGTAACTGAAGGTCATTTGGAAATAAGGTTCCCATTTGTCCGATGCGCCATCCCATTTGTTGGCCGTCTTACGGATAAGACGGTTCTGGTCGTCGTAAGCAAACTCATAACGTATGTGGTTGTGCAGATAATCTCCATCCAACTTATAGATGGTACGCGAGACGACTAAGTTGTTCTTTACTTCATCATTCGTTATGAAGTCGTTCTGAGCTTTGGCTTCGGTATTAAGAACGCTCATTAATGACAATACTGAGAATGCTAATGCTTTGAATAAATTTGTTGCTTTCATAATCGATATTTTTTAAGTTGTTATTTCTATTGTTTTTCTCTTTGGACTTACATCCGCCTATAGTATTTCAAAAGGCGTGCCAATAGAATAAATATCTGATTATCAGCGATAAGTGAATATACCGGACTGTTCGAAAGCGGACATGTGTTCGTTTTTGGCGTACAATAGACGTTTCTTTCCCTCTATTTTTATCCAAAGTTCCATTATGGGGCATGCCAACTGTGCATGAATGCATCGTTGCTGTATGCGCCATCAGGCTTTTCCCGAAAAAAGAAATGAGGGCACGTCGTTTTCAGGACGTACCCTCATTTCCTTTTCAGTATCTTTTGCCCTTATGTATGGACAAGGACTCAGGCATCCAGTATGCCATCGTTGGTCATCGCTTTGGGGAAGATTACATCAGATGTAATCCTCTCCCAATTTGATTTGCGCATCGTTGACGTATTTTCTGATGGCATGTTCTTCGTCCTTTTTGCAGATAAGCAGGACGTTGTCCGATTCGGCTACCAGGTAGCCTTCTAATCCTTCGACAACAGCCAGTTTCCCTTTCGGCAGCACGATGATGTTGTCTTTGCTGTCGTAGAGCATCGATTCGCATTTCAGTGTCACGTTGCCCGACTCATCCTTGGGCGAAAGGTCGTAAAGCGACCCCCACGTACCTAAGTCGGACCATCCGAAGTCCCCTAACGATACATATACATTGTCCGCTTTCTCCATGATGCCGAAGTCGATAGATACGTTGGGGCATGCGGGGAAGTTTTCATCGATGAATTTCTTTTCCTCCGGTGTGCCATAGATGTCTTTGCCCGGAGCCAGCTTGGCGGCCAGTTCGGGAAGCAGTGCTTCTCCGGCCTTGATAATGGTGTTGACATTCCAGATAAAGAGTCCTGAGTTCCAATAGAATTCTCCGCTTTCCACAAAGACTTTGGCCAGTTCCAGCTCAGGCTTTTCCGTAAAGGTTTTTACCTTGTAGAAATTGTCTCCAATCTGTTCTGCTATTTGTATGTATCCATATCCCGTTTCCGGTCTGTTGGGCTTGATACCTAAGGTAAGCAGTTTCTCCGATTGTGATACGAATTCCAAACCTTTGGTCACAACGTCCAGAAATTCATTCTCTTTCAGTATCAGGTGGTCGGAAGGAGCCACTACAATGTTGGCATTGGGGTTCAGTGCCCGAATATGATAGGATGCCCATGCAATGCAAGGAGCCGTATTTCTGCGTGTAGGTTCCAGCAGAATCTGTTCGTCGGTCAGTTCCGGTAACTGCTGCTTGACGAGGTCGGCATACATGTCGTTGGTTACAATGAGGATGTTCTCGGTAGGTATAATCTTTTTGAACCGGTCAAAAGTCTGTTGCAACAACGAACGTCCTGTCCCAAAGAAATCCAGAAACTGTTTAGGAAGCGTCTTGCGGCTGAATGGCCAGAACCGACTGCCGATTCCTCCACCCATAATTACACAGAAGTTGTCCTTATTTGTCATCATTTTGTTATTTTGTTTAAAGTTTCTGCTAAAGTACAGTATTTTCCCTTAACAAGGAATGTTTGTCGTATGTTTTATTGTTTTTTTCTTGTTTTTTTGCTAAAACGCTTGCAGGTTTGGAAAAAAGCCGTATCTTTGCACCGCATTTGAGAAATCAAGGCATGCCCAGATGGCGGAATCGGTAGACGCGCTGGTCTCAAACACCAGTGGATTCACTTCCATCCCGGTTCGACCCCGGGTCTGGGTACTGAAGCGGAGAAAGACGAAAGTCTTTCTCCGCTTTTCTTTTCTTCTCCTCGCGACTTGCCGGTCTCCTTTCTTTCTCTTTCGTCGGTTCAAGCAACGGCATTTCGGCTTTTCGTATTTTTCTTGTCTGATTGAAAGGGACGACTCATCGGAAGGTGGTTGTTGATGGCATCAGAATTTGTGAGCAAGTTCAGCTGCCTGTTTGCAGCCGTCTGTATGGTTTATTTCGCCTTCGTTCAATACTCCGGGTATGAGCACTTCTCCAGCCAGTTCCCATTTCAGCAGGGCGGCGGACCGTTCCATCGGTATGCGTACGCCATCCATGACGGTTGGGTCGTGTTCTTCGCAGCAGGTAATCAGTCCCCATTTCTTTCCGGCGATGTTCTTTCCGCCTACGACTAAGGAAAACAGGCAATCGATCACGCCCTTGATTTGTGCAGGGATGGAGTACCAGTAAACGGGCATGGAGAACAAAACGGCATCGGATTCGAGTATTGAGGTTGCGATGTCGTCAAACTCTTTGTTGAACGAGCAGGCCTTGCCTGTCTTGTAGCACGTCATGCAGGCATGGCAGCCGTGTATGTTCATCGAAACCGCATCGTAGCATTGGATGCTATGGCCGCATTTTTCTGCCTCTTTGATGAATGCTTCGGTCATGGCCAGGCTGTTGCCGTGCTTACGCGGGCTGCCTGTGATCACTGTAATCTTCATAATGATTTCCTCCTTATTTTTGTATGGTATTTGAATTCTGATTATAGGCTTTGGCTACACATTTCCATTCTCCATTCATTTTCATCAGCAGCAGATAGTCGGTAAAGTCGATACGGCCTCCCCAGTTTTCTTCCAATACGCGGACAACGGCAAGGGTCTCTTCTACATCTATTACATCGACACGTGCCTTGAAGCCACTGTCGGGACCTACGTTATCGACATTCTGATAGAACTGTTCGATGCTGCCATGTTCCAGCTTTCCGTCCAGATAGCCGAACAATACGGCTTCGTCGATAAACAACTCTTTGGCATAGGCGCTGTTGCCCTGTGCCACACTCTTGACAAACTTCATGGCGGCTTCTTCTACTGCTTTGTACTCTTCGATATTTGCTCTCATGGTTCTGTAATTTGATGATGTTATTAATTCCGTCACAAAAGTATATGGTAGCCCTTGTCTGTGCAAGTACCGTAAAATTATTCAGATACTGAAAAATTATTCGGTATATTGGCCGGGTAGGATGTAATTTGTAACTTTGGCAACAAAACATGAGCTATGTACGAACGGAAGATACCTGTTGATTTGGATTGTCCATTGCGATTGACAATGAGCCTTATCGATTCCAAATGGAAATCGTGTATATTGGATGAATTGCGTTACCGGGCCATGCGTCCCAGCGAACTTCATAAGGCATTGCCGGAGGCTACCCCGCGCGTGCTCGATCTGCAATTGAAGGAAATGGTGGAAGACGGTCTGATAGCCAAAACCATCTATCCGGAGCTTCCGCCCCGATCGGAGTATTCCATCACTTCTTTAGGGATGACGTTGATACCGATCATTGACGCCATGCTGGAATGGGGCAAAAAGAATAAGGACCTGTTCGAGCGGAAATACGGGAAGTAGCATCCGCTCTTCAGCCGCGTTTCTACGAATTTCATACACAACGTATTGCCTGAAAAATAAAAAACCGTACTTTTGCTTCCGAAAGAGCGTTTTACGGCATGCTATCGAGTATGCAGAATGCCTGAAAAACACTGACTTGAAATCGGATAGTTTATGAAAAAGAGAAGTTTGAAAAGGTACGTACAGGTTGTGTCCTGTGTGTGCGGATTATTCAGTACGTGTATGACATGGGCCGGAGAAGATGCGACAAAGTTGGTATTGCACTACAATCGTCCGGCAGAGTATTTTGAAGAAGCATTGGTGATAGGCAACGGCACGATGGGAGCCATTGTGTATGGAGGTACGGAGCGCGATGTCATTTCGCTGAACGACCTGACCCTGTGGACGGGCGAGCCCGACCGCGAAGTTACCAGCCCCGATGCCTATAAAGCCATTCCGGAGATACGCCGTTTGCTCGATGCCGAAGATTATCCCGGTGCCGACCGCGAGCAGCACAAGGTGCAGGGCCATTACAGCGAGAATTACCAGCCCTTGGGACGCCTGACGGTCACTTACCTGGATGCGCCGACTCAGATTTCGGCCTACAGCCGCTCGCTCGATATAGCCAATGCCGTGGCCGAAACCCGTTACCTGCGCAACGGTCAGCCTTTCTCGTGCGACTATTTTGCTTCGGCACCCGACTCGGTCATCGTGTTGCACCTCCGGTCGGACAGTCCGCAGGGCATCCGGGCATTGCTGTCGTTCGACTCGCAGTTGCCTCATGCCACGTCGGCCAACGGAAATGAAATCTCGGCCGAAGGCTATGCCGCTTACCATTCTTATCCCGTGTATTTTGACCAGGTGAAAAACAAGCACTTGTACGACCCCGAACGGGGCACTCGCTTCCGCACGCTTGTCAGGGTGCTGACTCCGGACGGAGAGGTGAAGAGCTTCCCTTCGGGCGAACTGAAGATTGAAGGTGCACGCGAGGCAGTAGTGCTGATAGCCAACGTCACCAGCTTCAACGGTTTCGACAAGGACCCTGCCCGCGAAGGCCGCGATTACCGCAACTTAGTGGAGCGACGGATGGCACAGGCTGCCGCCAAGACTTACGACGAGTTGCGGACCAACCATATAACAGACTACCGACGCTTCTTCGACCGTGTGAAGATAGACTTGGGACAGACGGCACCCGAAATCGCCGCCCTGCCTACCGACGAGCAGTTGCGCCGCTATACGGACGAGCAGCAGTACAACCCCGATCTGGAGGAGCTGTACTTCCAGTTCGGACGCTATCTGCTGATCTCCTGCTCGCGGACACCCGGTGTGCCTGCCAACCTGCAGGGCTTATGGAACGAGCAACTGCTGCCCCCCTGGAGCTGCAACTATACCAGCAACATCAACGTGGAAGAGAACTACTGGGCTGCCGAGACGGCCAACCTCAGCGAGATGCACCGTCCGCTGATGGACTTCATCGTCAACCTCAGCCGGACAGGGACGGAGACTGCAAAAGCCTATTACGGAGTGGACAGAGGTTGGTGCCTGGGACAGAATACAGACATCTGGGCCATGACCTGCCCCGTGGGGCTGCACGTAGGCAATCCATCGTGGGCCTGTTGGACCATGGGCGGCGCATGGCTGTCAACGCACATCTGGGAACGTTACCTCTTTACCCAGGATAAGGACTTCCTGAAACAATATTACCCGGCACTGAAAGGGGCCGCGGAATTCTGCATGAACTGGCTGATCGAGAAAGACGGCAAGCTGCTGACCTCGCCCGGGACCTCGCCCGAAAACAAGTTTGTCACACCCGACGGATACGTGGGAGCCACGTCGTACGGCTGTACGGCCGACCTGGCCATGACGCGCGAGTGCCTGACTGACGCCATGAAGGCGGCTACCGTGCTGAACACGGACAAGGACTTCCGCCGCCAAGCCGAGCAGACCCTGGCACGCCTGTGGCCTTACAAGGTGGGTCGCGACGGCAATCTGCAGGAGTGGTTCCACGACTGGCCCGACCAGGACCCCCGTCACCGCCATCAGTCCCATCTGTTCGGCCTGTATCCGGGTCATCACCTGTCGGTGGACCAGACGCCCGAACTGGCGCGTGCCTGTGCCCGTACCCTCGAAATCAAGGGCGACGAAACGACCGGCTGGAGCACCGGCTGGCGTGTCAACCTATACGCCCGCCTGCAGGATGGCGAAGGGGCTTACCGCATCTATCGCCGTCTGCTCCGATTAGTGACTCCCGACGGCTATAGGGGCAAGGATGCCCGTCGCGGCGGCGGTACGTATCCCAACCTGCTGGATGCCCATTCGCCTTTCCAGATTGACGGCAACTTCGGTGGCTGCGCCGGGGTTATCGAAATGCTGATGCAGTCGTCCGAATCGTCCATTACCCTGCTGCCCGCCGCGCCCGGACAGTGGAAGGACGGCAGCGTGCAGGGCATCTGTGCCCGTGGCGGCTTCGTGGTCGATATGACCTGGAAGGACGGCAAGGTGACCGCCCTGAGCATCCTGTCGAGAAAAGGCGGAAAGACCCGCGTCAACGTCAACGGAAAGTCGCTGAAAGTCAGCCTGAAGGTCGGCGAAAAACGGCAACTGCTGTAACGCGGCCGGCACCGGACGCATCCGGGTGGGTCAAGTATTTGTGAACTTCTTAAACCATGTAGAAATCGAATGAAAAGGAAATTAGTGACGGGACTCGTCTCGTTTGTGATGCTGGCCGGATGTTTCGGCCTGACGGGCTGTTCCAAGGACGAAGAGGGATGGAGCCTGTCCATACCCGAAGAAACGTATTACGCCAACCGCTTCGGCAAGGATGTGATGAATATGTATTATCTGTGGAGTGCCGAGATAGCCGAAGACCTGGCCGGCTGGGACGCCGAAACCAACACCGACCCCATCGGCACGGTTGACCGCATCCGCTATCACGACAGCAACGGCTACATCGACAAGTGGACCATGATGACCGACGACATGAGCTCGTTTGTCAGCTCCGTGGGCGGAGTGTCCACCACCTTCGGATGGAGCCTGACCGTTTACTTGGTCGATCAAAAGACGAAGCAGTGCATTGCCGTGGTCAATTATGTGCATGACGACACCCCCGCGGCACGGGCCGGACTGAAGCGCGGCGACATCCTGTTGAGCATCGACGGCCAGCCCCTGACGGCGGACAATTACCTGAATCTGTACTACAATACGCACCTGAGTGCCTCGCTGGGCCGCTACGATGCCGCCGAAAATACGATTTACGACCTGGGAAAGTCGGTGGAACTGACGGCCGAGAACATGTATGAAGACCCGGTGTTGTGCGACTCGGTCTATGAATTCAGCGGCAAGAAGGTGGGCTATCTGGCCTATTCGGCCTTCGACCTGACTTCCATCAGCAAGCTGATAGCGGTGTGCAAGGACTTCAAGGCCGCAGGCGTTCGCGAATTAGTGCTCGACCTGCGCTACAACGGTGGCGGCTATGTGCTGACCGAGAACGTACTGGCTTCCATGCTGGCTCCGCAGCAGGCGGTGGCATCGGGACAGGTGTTCGAGCGCGAGGTGTACAACAATTCCCTGACGGAATACCTGCAGAAGCAGGGCGTCAGCCTGGAGACGTGTTTCTCGACCGACTACACGTATCAGGACGGCGATGTCGAGAGGAGCGTCAGCACGCAGGATGCCAACATCGGGTTAGAGAAGATTTATGCCCTGATAGGGACAGGCTCGGCGTCAGCCTCCGAGGCGTTGCTGGGGGGACTGATGCCTTACATGGAC
>CABROZ010000077.1 GCA_902472795.1 uncultured Bacteroides sp.
GCGTGTTCTTTGATCAAGCACAAAAGAATCACTACGACCGTTGCAAAGGCTAAAGCTCTGAAGAAGTTTGTTGAGCCTTTGATCACTAAGTCAAAGAACGATACGACAAACTCTCGTCGTGTAGTATTTAGCAATTTGCAGGACAAGTATGCTGTAACTGAACTGTTTAAAGAAATCTCTGTGAAGATTGCAGACCGTCCGGGTGGCTATACTCGTATCATCAAGACTGGCAACCGTCTGGGTGATAACGCAGAAATGTGCTTCATTGAACTCGTTGATTACAACGAAAACATGGCTAAGGATAAAGTTGCCAAGAAGGCTACTCGTACTCGCCGTTCAAAGAAGAGCTCTGCTGCCGCTACTGAGGCTGCACCTGCTGCCGAAGCTCCCGTTGCTGAGGAAGCAAAGGCTGAAGAAGCTAAGGCTGAATAATATCAACTATTCTTTTATATGGGAAAGTCGCCCCGTGATTGGGGCGACTTTTTTTATTTCTATATTTTTGTGTACAAACATTAAAAGACATTTTTGCTGTGCCGTAACCTGCATATTATTGGTTATATTTGTAAGCGTTATGGCTAAGGTGTTTATAATCATAGGGTTCTTGTTTCTTGCGCTGTTTGCGGGACTGCTCGCGAATGATGCTTTGTGCACAGGTTCTTCTCGTGCGGACTTATGTGTGGCGGCGGAAGAACAGATGCCATCGTTGCACGATGAAAGCGAATGTTATACGATGCCCCAATGGCCTTGCCTGCCCGATGCCGAATTGGCCGGTTCAAACAACTCCTCACAGCTTGTCATATCTTCCCGGATGCAGCGTTCTGCTGTCACGGAGTATTTGTATGTATTAAAGGAAAGGGTTAGCGAACTTGCTCGTTATGTGACTGTCCTTGGTCAATATCAAAGGCGGTTTTATGAGGGCGTGTCTTGTTGTTTCCGTACCTCGGTGTGCGATTACTACATTATCACACTGAGGCGGATTCTTATTTAGTGTTTTTGAAGAATTTGCTTTTTGCCGTATCCTTTTCGCAGTGGGACTGTTTCTGTTGTCCGGCACTGCTGGGAAGGGGTGCTGCTATGCGTGTCTTAGGCATTGTTTTTTCTCTAACTGGAGAATAGTTTTTCCCTAACTGGAGCGGAATTTTTCTCTAACTGGGAAAAAATGCAGGTTTCTGGCATGCGATTGCTTCCTGTTGCTTTCGGCTGTGGGATGGCATTTTCTGACTATTTTATTCATTCTTTAAAAACAACTCTTATGACGATTCAACCTTCTAACAATACTGTTTTCACATCGGTTCATCCCGATATTGTCAAGCGCACCAGCGTTTCTTCTCTGCTTCTCTCCGGTTTGATGCTGATTGTTGGCATCCTTTTGTTTATTGCTGTTTTTGTGATGGCGGACCATACTTCTACCATTGGTATGCTGCTTATGGTGTGTGGTACGGTTTTGATATTGGGGAGCGTTTTCCGTCTCTTCTGGAAATCCAAACATCTGATTTATTTGCCTACCGGCAGTGTGGCTAACGAGCGTAGCCTGTTTTTCGACTTGAAATACCTGAACAGCCTGTCTGACATGCTCGATAATCTGTCGGCTGAGGTGACTGGCGTGAAGAGCGGTAGTAGCGGTAACGTGCGCATGGATGTGCTGATGACCAAAGACAGCAAGTTCGTAGCTGTGCAGTTGTTCCAGTTTGTTCCTTACACCTACACTCCTGTGACTGATGTGAAGTATTACACCGGAGCCGAGGCAGTCAAACTTTCTACCTGTTTGGCCAAGATGTGAATCAGGGTATTGCGATTCCCATCTTTTTCATCAGGAAGCAGGCATTCATGTTCTGTGCCACGCCCGGACGGAGCCGGTACGAGAAAGTCAGTTCATTGTCCTTGATGTCGGCTTCGAAGCAGAAGTTGCGGATGTCGTCGGGGTAGGCATCGGCCAGGGTGCCCAGTAGCAGGTCGTGGGTGGCGATGATACCGTTTGCCTGCAGTGTCATGAACTGGCGGATGAGGGCGAGCGATCCTTTTTGCTTGTCCATCGAGTTGGTGCCTTTCAGTATCTCGTCGAGGATGATGAAGAGCTCTTCACCTGCCTGCAGTTTGTCGATGATGAGCTTCAGACGTTTCAGTTCGGCGAAGAAATAGGATTCGTTGTCGTTGAGCGAGTCGCTGGTACGCAGGCTGGTGACGAGGCGGGCCGGGTAGAGTTTCAGTTCGCTGGCAAAGACCGGAGCACCGATGCAGGCCAGCAGGTAGTTCACACCGATGGTGCGCAGGTAGGTGCTCTTGCCTGCCATGTTGGCGCCGGTGATGATGATGAAGAAAGGCCGCTTGGCTATGTCGATGTCGTTGCGCACGCAGCGGTCGCGGTGCATCAGCGGATGGCCCAGTGCGGTGCCGCGGAAGCAGAAGGGGCTGTCGGCGAAGGTGGGATAGACATAGTCGGGATGGTTGTAGGCAAAGGTGCCCAGCGAGCAGAGGGCATCCATCTCTCCGATGGCGTTGAGCCAGCAGGGCAGTTCGGCTGCATGCTGTTCTTTCCAGGCTTCGATGCGCATGATTTGCCGCAGTTCCCAGAAGAAGCAGCCGTTGAGCACGGCGTACATGAACATGTTGTTCCGCTGGTCCAGTTCGTTCATCAGCTTGCTAAGCTGGTGGATGGACTGCGAGGCCTTCCGCTGTTCACCGCCAATTTCCTCTTTGATGCTCTTCAGCAGCGGGGCTTGTACGTCCTGTTTGTCCATCAGCTTCAGCAGGTTGGCATAGGTGCCGAGTATCTGTAGCTTTTTGCCATAGACGGACTGTATCTTGGTGACTTTTCCCGTAAAGGCAAAACTGCCTACGACGAATGCCACCCAAATGCTTCCCCATACGGTGGCGGACAGCAGCCCGAAGACAACGGCTAGCAGGCACAGGACATTGATGCCTGTTACTAATGTGGGCAGCAGGCGCAGTGCTTTCCTCTTCCGGAAGATACTGGGGCTTTCGGCCCAGGCATGCAGTTCGTTTTCGTCGGCTTTCTTTCCTTTATAGAGCAGACCCAGTATGCGGAAGCGTTGTCTGAACATGGGTTCAGAAGCCAGTTCGCGTACGGCTTCCTGACGGCGGACAATCTCTTCGCGGTTTTCCAGATGCTTGTTCAGCCAGGAGGCCAGTCGGGCTTTGCCGGGTTGCGTACAGGTGCGGTTGATGTATTGGAACAGTGAATGTTGTCCGAAAACGTCGAGATCGAACGTATATAAGTGAGTGGGGTCGGCGTATTCGTCGCCGCCGTCGAAGGCCGAGGTGTCATAGTCCAGTGCGGCCAGTTCCTGCCGGTTCACTTCCACTTTCTTTTCCAGGTAGTCTTTGCGGGCAAACAGGCGGTTGTGACGCTTGATCAGGAGCAGGAAGGGGAGCATGGTGACAGCTACCACAGTGCAAAGTACGCTCCAGCTTTCGTCCCAAAAGTAAATCAGTCCGGCCACGCAGGCCACGAACAGTACGACGCGTAGCGTCCCGATTCGGTAAATGCGTTGTTGCACGCGGTTGAGTTCCTGCCCGGCCTCTTCTGCCTGAGTGCGGTAGCGGGCGGCTATCTGTTGAATGTTGTCCATGGGTTTGCTATGTTTTTTTTGTGAGGGCAAAGATAAGAAAAGGTGGGGGCAGTGCCAAAAGAGTGTGTCAAATAAGGGAATCGCTTTCTTTAAATGCGTGATTACACAGAAATTCACGGGCTATTTTTTTAATCTTTCTTTTGTACTCTTGCGTATCATTCCGTCCCTAAGAATCAGAATAGGCAGTCACCCGTTATATTTTTGATGCCCCTCGGCATTATTCTTGTATATATTAATATTTATGAAAAAAGGACTTGCTATTTGATTGTGTTGGCGTGAAATACGATATTTGAATGATTTGTTTAATTTAAGCACAAACGTATGAAGTTCGTATGGGCTCTGATATTGGTTGGCGGACTGCTTGTCATGGGGTGTGACGAGCCTTCGTCTTCGGGCGATTATTTTACGTGGCATATTGACCCGTCCGCTGCTCGGAAGATGGATCTGGCACAGATTGTGGACAGTATCTTTCTTGTCCCGTTAGAAACGAATGATAGCTGTCTGATCAAGGCAATTCGTGCAATTGAATATGCGGACGGGAAGTACTATGTGAACAATAATTTTACGGATATTCAGGTTTATGACAGTACGGGGCATTTCCTGTATAGCACAAGGAAACACCTCGGGATAGGCCCTGATGACTACTGGAATGTGTTGGGGTTTGCTTTGTTGCCTTGCGACACTATCGAATTGCTTGATGCCATGGCCAGGAAGATGCGCTATTTTGTCTATCCCGAAGGATTGGTGAAGTCCCGTCCACTACCTTCCGACTTGTTGCCCGTGGGCGAGTATGCATGGATCAATCAGGACACGTGCGTGTTTGCGGGTAGCTCGGACGATGGCGGAGAGAACTTGCGGTTCTATTCCGAAAGCCGCAACGTATTTTTCAAGAAGACAGAGGACAGGCAGAACTTTTTGCTGATGAAAACTTCCAATTCTTTGCATCGGGTCAATGGCATCTTATATTATTCTCTGCCGTATCCTTCGAACGATCTTTATGTTTTCGACGAGAATCTGGAGCGGAAGAAAGTGCTTCAGTTGGATTTCGGGAGATATAATTTCTCCATGGACGATTTGCCGGAGGATATGGATGCGAAGAAAAGTTCGGATTATTTCTCTGCTCATACGGATGTAGTTTATCCTTATGCCAAATACATATCGGATGGTCTGTACATCGTCTTTTTCCAGTTTGAGGAACATTTTCATGTGGCTTGTTTGGACAAGGCTACGGGACGGGCTGTAGTGATGAGGAACGAGGTCGGAGTGAAACCCCAGTTGATGAATCCGGATTATGTGTGTGGCGACAAACTCTATTATGCCAGCCCGCCCGCTTACCTGCCTTATTTAGTGGATGAAGCCTTGATGAATCCGGCAGAAATAGCTAAAATGAAGTTTATAAAGGAAGATGATAATCCCATTCTGATTGTTTATAGAATGAAGACTGAATGAAGAAATTGGCTTGTTATATCAGTTGGATTCTTAAAACGCATATAACACTCCGCTTTCTGAGATAGCTATACGATCGTTCTTTTGTGAATTGATAAGGGTGCCATTGCTAATCTTGCAATATAAACACCCGCCCTCCCCCCCCCGACTTACACGCTGTTTCCCTCAAGGTATTTGAGCTTTTTAATATATTTTAAGCCGGATGTTACCTCATTGAAAGTATTTGTAACATGTTTCTTTGTCTGCGTCAGGGCAGGGGGCTATTTTTGTGCGTTCGTTACGGTTGGCTTTTTCAGTCGGGCGCGGGCGAAGAGAGTAGAAACATATACCTTAAAATTTAGTATGAATAGTATGAAAAGACTTGCATTTTATTTCTTGGCGGCAATGCTGGTGTGGACATTGCCCGGTTGTAGTGATGATCCTGAATTGGAAGAGAATACTCCGCCGGTTGTTACCGACGAACCGGACGACTCGGAAGAGCCCGATGAACCGGAGACCGGTGCCGATCCCAACTTTCACATCTATCTGTGTTTCGGACAGTCGAATATGGAGGGTTATGCCCGCACCGACTATACGGCTATCGAGCCGCAGGATCTGGAAGGAGTGGACGAGCGTTTCCGCATGATGGCAGTGGTGGAGGGTAACTGGAACCGCGTGCCGGGACAGTGGTACACGGCTGTACCGCCGTTGTGCCGTGCCGAAACGGGCTTGACACCTGTCGATTATTTCGGCCGCATGCTGGTGGCAGAAGATCCGGACATCAGGGTCGGAGTGATTGTGGTGGCTTTGGGCGGAGCAGGCATCGATGCTTTCGACAAGGACAATTATACCGATTACTACCAGAACGCTGACGCCTGGCAGCAGGGACTGATGAATGCCTACGGTGGGTGGCCTTACGGCAAGTTGGTCGAGATGGCGCGGCTGGCACAGCAGGAAGGCGTCGTTAAAGGCATTTTGCTGCATCAGGGCGAATCGAACAACATGCAGCAGGACTGGCCGGGCAAGGTGAAGAAAATATACGGTGACCTGTTGGCCGACTTGGGGTTGGAGGCTGCCGAGGTGCCCATCCTGGTTGGCGAAATGCTGCGTCAGGAGGAAGGCGGCCTTTGCTGGGGGATGAACAGCATCATAGCCACTGTGCCCGATGTGATACCTACTGCCCATGTGGTCTCTTCGGAAGGATGTACGGGGGTAGGCAATGCCGTAGAGCCTGCCGATGTGTTCCACTTCTCGCCCGAAGGATACCGGAAGCTGGGGCGCAATTATGCCGAAACGTTGCTGAAAGTGCAGCGGGGAGAGTGATTGCAGAAGCTTTGCAGAAGGGGAGATGCAGCCCGGGTGAAGTCCATGCCGGAAGGCGATACTCCCGTTCTGCTTGTTCTTGGAATGAAGACTGAAAGGGCAGATGCGTATCGCTGATGCGCAGGGAAAGAAAACGGGCTTTTCTTGTAAATTTTTGTCTTCTTCTTGCAGTTTTTTCTAAAATAAACTATCTTTAACACGGAAAACCGTTAACTAAAGATAGCCGATATATGAAGAAGAGGGTAGCATTAGGTATTTTGTTGTTGGGAATCCTGGGAGGTGCTCTGCCCTGCACGGCCCAGCAGATCATGTATGCCAACCTGAAGGAACTGCGTGAAGGGCAGGGTGACACGGTGACAACCCTGAAGGTGGAACGGCGCTCCATCAGTCAGATCTATCTGATGGGCGGTGCCGATTACCGCATCGAGACGGTGGACAATCGCGGCCTGAACCGTTACTTGCGCAAGCGCTGCTATGCCGTGCGCGTGGATACGGCGCTTTACGTCAACTGTCGCAAGATGCGGTATAAACGTTACCGCTTCGGCCAGTGGTATGCACCCGCCATGTGGGTGGGAGGGAAGATTTATTTCTCCGCACAACCCGTAGGACAGGCGGCCACCAGTACGCTGATGCCCGCCAATGCCGCCAAGTTGGGAGGCGAGGTAGGCGACGCCATTGCCGCTTCGGGACTTGTGCACGACCGTGTATATTACGAGCTCGACCCCGAGACGGGCCGTTCCGAATTTGTCGGCAAGGAGAAGATGCTGCAATTGCTGTCCGACTTTCCCGAACTGCGAGCCCGCTTCGAGGGCGAAACCAGCGAGTCGGCCGAAGTAATCGGTCGGTACCTGAAGATGATACAAACCAAAAACGAATCCTTATGATACAGCTACAAGATGTGCCCCGTGCCTACGCCTATTGTTTTGCAGGCCGGGACAAATGCCCCAAGTGTGCCACTTGCCTGCGCGCCATAGCCGCCCGTCTGCTCGAACAGAGCGAAGACCCGCAACCCCAGACCCTGCATACGGTCAACGCCTGCTACGTCGATCGGCTGCCCGACCTTTCCGCCTGTCCCCTCTACCGTCCTGATACGCCGGTACGCTTTGCCCGGGGAATGATGCACTTGTTCGACGAAGTCCCCGTGAAGCAGGCCACCGAAGTGCGTGCCCGCGTAGTGGGTTGTTTCTCGTGCGAACGCTATTTCTACCTCAGCCGCAGTGGCAAGCGGCTCATTACTCCCGAAGAACAACGCCGGATAGCAGCTGTCTTCCGCGACATGGGACTGGCCGTGGCACCCCGTTTCGACGGCTACGAGCAAGCCTTAGTCTGGTAATTCCCCTTGACCATACGGCGCGTTGTATCCTGCCCGGCAGGACACAACGCCGCTGCATGCAGGTTGCAGTCCGACTGCAAGCCTGTGTGCAGTGTTACTGCAAGCTTGTTTGCAGCGTTACTGCAAAGCTGTTTGCAGCGGCTCTGCAACCTGTTTGCAGTAGTTCTGCAACCTGCTTGCAGCAACTCTGCAACCTGTGTGCAGCAGCAGTGCAGCCGGGACGCAGCGGCGTTGTAGCCTGCCCCCTTTCCCATCCGCGCCGGCAGTTGTGCCGATTGTCACCCGGAGTTGTTCTGCTATAGAGAGCCTTTCTGTAGCCCAAAAACAGCTGTGATGTAACGTATATATAAGTATATGTAACGTATCCGTAAGGTCTGTTTGCCCGAAAGGTATTATTTTTGTAACCAGATTAACTAAAAAATGTCATGAAATACATTTCTACCTTATTTCTGTTATTATGGATGTCGGTATGGTCCGTGCAGGCCGCCGACCGGTTTGTCACCTTTGCTCCGTCCGAAGACGGCCTTACCCTTTACGCCGCCGGCAGTGCGACGCCCGCTATCTGGTGCAGCGACGACGACCACAAGGGCGTACTGATGGCCGTGGAAAACCTGCAGGCCGACTTCGAAAAAGTCGTTGGGGTGAAGCCCGATAAAGTTACTGCCGCTGCTGCCGGCGTGAAGATCATCATCGGCTCGGCCGACAAAAGTCCCCTCATCAAGCAACTGATCAAAGCTAAGAAGTTAGACAAGAAACAGCTGGAAGGCGCCCGCGAGAAATACATCATCACCACCCTCCACGCACCCCTTGAGGGCATCGAAGGCGACGTGCTGCTCATTGCCGGCAGCGACAAGCGTGGCACCATCTATGGCATTTATGAATTGTCCCGCCAGATGGGTGTATCGCCCTGGTACTGGTGGGCCGACGTGCCTGTACCGACCCGCGAGGCAGTCTGCGTCCGTCCCGGCGTCTATACCGACGGTGAGCCTGCGGTGACCTATCGCGGCATCTTCCTGAACGACGAGGCACCCTGCCTGACCGGATGGGTGAAGCACGCCTTCGGCACCAATTACGGCGGACACGAATTCTACGGGAAGGTGTTCGAGCTGATTCTCCGTCTGCGCGGCAACTTCCTGTGGCCTGCCATGTGGAGCTGGGCTTTCTATGCCGACGACCCCGAGAACGGACGTCTGGCCGACGAGATGGGCGTCATCATCGGCACCTCGCACCACGAACCGATGGCACGCAACCACCAGGAGTGGGCACGCAAGCGCAAGGAGTACGGCGCCTGGAACTATTCGACCAATAAAGAAGTCATCGACCAATTCTTCCGCGAGGGCATCGAACGCATGAAGGGCACCGAAGACGTGGTGACCATCGGTATGCGTGGCGACGGCGACGAAGCCATGAGCGAGGACACCAACGTGAAACTGCTCGAAGACATTGTCAGCAACCAACGCCGCATCATCAAGGAAGTCACCGGCCGACCCGCCAAGGAGACGCCGCAGGTATGGGCGCTCTACAAGGAAGTGCTCGACTATTACGATAAGGGTATGCGCGTGCCCGACGACGTCATCATGCTGCTTTGCGACGACAACTGGGGCAACGTGCGCCGTCTGCCCAATGCTGAGGAACGCAAGCATCCCGGCGGCTTTGGCATGTACTACCACGTGGACTACGTGGGCGCGCCCCGCAATACGAAATGGCTGAACGTGACCCCCATCCAGGGCATGTGGGAACAGCTTCACCTGACCTATGAGTACGGTGTGGACAAACTTTGGGTACTCAACGTGGGCGACCTCAAGCCGATGGAATATCCCATCACCCTCTTCCTCGACATGGCCTGGAATCCGCTGGCCTATACCGCCGAGAACTTTATGCAGCATCCCCGCCGTTTCTGCGCTCAGGCCTTCGGCGAGGAGCAGGCCGACGAGGCTGCCCGCATCCTCAACCTCTACAGCAAGTACAACGGTCGCGTGACCCCCGAGATGCTCGACGCCCGTACCTACAACCTCGCTACGGGCGAATGGAAGCAGGTGGCCGACGACTATGCCCGCCTTGAGGCCGAAGCCCTGCGCCAGTATCTCACGCTGGCTCCTGCCTACCGCGACGCTTACAAGCAACTGATACTTTTCCCCGTGCAGGCCATGTCCAACCTCTACGAAATGTACTACGCCCAGGCCATGAACCACAAGCTCTATGCCGAAGGTAATCCCGAGGCGAATGCCTGGGCCGACAAGGTGGAGCAGACCTTTGCACGCGACAAGGCTCTGACCGACGACTACAACAACGTGATGTCCGGCGGCAAGTGGAAGAACATGATGATACAGAAACACATCGGCTACCGCTCGTGGAACGACAACTTCCCTGCCGACCGTCTGCCCAAAGTATTCCGCATCGCCGAGCCCGAGAAGGCCGTGGGTGGCTACGTCTTTACGGGTGCCAACGGTTATGTAGCCATGGAGGCTCCCCACTTCTTCGAGTGCCGGGCCGCCGAAGGCACTTCGTGGAAGGTGATTCCCGACATGGGCCGTACGCTGGGCGGCGTCACGCTGATGCCCTATACCGTGCCCGTAGCCGGTTCGTCTCTGTCTTATAAGATGAAGTTGCCCGAAGAGGCCCGCGACCTGAAGCAGGTAAAGGTCATTGTGGTCGTGAAGTCCACCCTGGCTTTCCAGGACGTTGATGGCCACAAATACACCGTCGGTTTCCGCGGCGGCAACGAAGAAACCGTCAACTTCAACCACAACCTGAACGAATTGCCCGAGAACGTTTACTCCGTCTTCTACCCCACCGTGGCCCGCCGCGTGATTGAGAAGGAAGTGACGCTCACCCTTCCCGCCTCGTCCGACGGCACTTATACGCTTGACTTCAAGCCGCTTCACCCCGCCGTGGTGTTAGAGAAGATTGTCGTCGATCTGGGTGGTTACCGCAAGTCCTACCTGTACATGAACGAGTCGGAGTGTACGCGAAAGTAATTGTATTGATAAACGTTATAAATAATTTCTATTGAATTGGTAAAATGAAAAAATATATATTTCTTTTTCTAGGTTTTTTGGCAGGAGTTATTCAGGCACAGGACATCCCATTCGTGTACGATGTGGAGAATACGGGTGCTTCGTTCCCCTCTCCGGTACTTCCCGAACCGGAACAGCTTCCGGTGGTGGAACAGTTGCCCAATCCCTTTATGTGGTCCGATGGCAGTGGGTGTATCGCCGGCTTTGCCGACTGGAGCCGGCGGCGGGC
>CABROZ010000078.1 GCA_902472795.1 uncultured Bacteroides sp.
AGCAACAGAAGGTGGTATTCACAAGGAATTGAAGACGAAGTTTATCGAAGGTTCTGCATTCTTCATGAGTTTCGTTGCTATTGCATTGGTTATCGGTCTTGCATTCTGCATTGAACGTATCATTTATCTGAGTTTGGCTGAAATTAATACGAAGAAGTTCCTTGCTGCCATCGAAGCTGCTATGGAAAAAGGTGATGTAGAAGCTGCTAAGGACATCGCTCGTAACACAAGAGGTCCTATCGCATCTATCTATTATCAAGGTCTGATGAGACTTGACCAAGGTTTGGATGTTGTTGAAAAATCAGTTGTATCTTACGGTGGCGTTCAGGCCGGTTATCTGGAAAAAGGTTGCTCTTGGATCACACTGTTCATCGCCATGGCACCGTCTTTGGGATTCTTGGGTACTGTAATCGGTATGGTTCAGGCATTCGATAAGATCCAACAAGTAGGTGATATCTCTCCGACGGTTGTAGCAGGTGGTATGAAGGTGGCCTTGATTACTACTATCTTCGGTTTGATCGTTGCTTTGATTCTGCAGGTGTTCTACAACTATATCCTGACAAAGATTGAAGCTTTGACAAGTGAAATGGAAGACTCTTCTGTTACACTGTTGGATATGGTTATTAAATATGAACTGAAATACAAAAAATAATAATATATCTGCGATATGAAAATTAAAATTCAAAAAGTTTCAGGTAGTGTACTATTAGTAATGCTTCTCATTACGGTGGTAATACTGGGACTCTTCTTCTTCGGAGGGGAAACTCCGGTAGCCGAACGGGTGGTCGCAGATACTTCTATGTCAGAACCTGCACAGACAGACGCACTGATTTATTGGATGTATATTTTGCTTGCTATTACTATACTTATCACAATATTAGGTGCTATCTTCCAGTTTGGAGCTAAGTTCGTTGAATCTCCTAAATCAGCGATTAGATCCTTGGTTGGGCTTATTTTGATAGTTTTGCTGTTGGTTGTGACCTATTCAGCTGGTAGTGATGTTCCCTTGGTAATACCAGGTTATGAAGGTACGGAAAACGTGCCGTTCTGGTTGAAGATTACTGATATGTTCTTGTATTCTACTTACATCATGATGGCAGTGCTCGTCCTGCTGATTGTAGGTTTCGGAATTGCGAAGAAATTTAAATAATTAGGGAGTAGAAAAAATGGCAAAAAGAAAAAGAAGTACACCCGAAATCAACTCAAGTTCAACGGCTGACATGGCTTTCTTGCTGCTTATTTTCTTCTTGATCACGACTTCTATGGACACTGACCGTGGATTGGCAAGGCAGTTGCCGCCACCGCCAGAGCAAGAACAAAAGAATGAAGATGTCAAGTTGAAGGAGCGTAATATATTGCAAGTCTTCTTGAACTTACAAGATCAGTTGATGTGTGGTAATGACTATATTAGCGTTGATCAACTGCGTGATAGAGCTAAGGAATTCATTGCTAATCCGAATAACGATGAAAAACTTCCTGAAAAATATGCGGTAGAAGTACCGTTTTTTGGAACGGTTCAGGTGACGGAAAAGCATGTTATTTCTTTGCGATGTGACCGTGGTACTTCTTACAAGGCATATATTGCTGTTCAGAATGAACTCGTTGCTGCATACAATGAGTTGCGTAACGAGGTAGCTCAGGAAAAATGGGGCAAAAATTATGCCGATTTGGATGAAGTACAACAAGAAGCAATTCGTAAAATTTATCCTCAGGTGATTTCTGAGGCAGAACCTAAAAAATACGGAGAAAAGAAGTAATGGGAAAATTTAGTAAATCAGGTAAACGCGGAATGCCGGCGTTGAACACTTCTTCTCTGCCAGACCTTATCTTCTCACTGTTGTTCTTCTTTATGATTGTAACAACAATGCGTGAGGTAACATTGAAGGTTGAGTTTAAGGTTCCGCAAGCTACGGAATTGGAAAAGTTGGAGAAGAAGTCGTTGGTTACGTTTATCTATGTAGGAAAGCCTACAGCCGAGTTCCGCAAGAAACTCGGTAACGAGAGTCGTATCCAGTTGAATGACAGCTATGCTGAGGTTTCTGAGATTCAAGATTACATCAATGGTGAACGTGCCAGTATGAAAGAATCTGATCAGCCTTTTATGACTGTTTCCTTGAAAGTTGACCAAGATACCAAAATGGGTATTGTGACCGATATCAAGGAGGCTCTTCGTAAAGCTTATGCATTGAAGATTAACTATTCTGCGCAGCTGCGTCAGTAATAGCTAACTAACGGATATAAAAAGGTGGTGTATCTTTGTTACACCACCTTTTTTTATTTTTTTTCTCCTTTCTTTTCCTGTTTTAGGTTTAGAATTTGTGGAGTTCCTGACTTCTGTTTTTTTTCTAACTGGGAAAAAATATTTTGCCAGTTAGGCAGATATTTTTCCCTAACTTGCAAGAATCTGGGTATATAATCGCCTAAAGATTTGCGTGATATACCTCTCGATGAATCAGACTTCTGATTTCATCATAATCCTTTGCACAATCCAATTCTCCACGAATCATCAGATACATGGGGATAGGAGAACAGCCTGGCTTGTATGGCGGCTGGATATACTCTCTTTCCCACAGCTGAAATCCTTGTCTTTTATAGAATTCAATCCGACGTTTAGCCATCTCTTCTTTCGGCTTTTCTACTTCCAGAACGACGGGTGATTGTAATGTTTCGCAAAGCTTGTTGAGTACTGTTTTGCCGTAGCCTCCGTTTCGTTGGGTCGGATCGATTGCAAAATGCTCTATGTAATAGAATCGTCCGAAGTCCCAATACGTAATGAAGCCTACGGGGGTGGTATCATTCAGTATAATGTTGTTGCAGAAGAGTGGATGCGTATCAGTAAATTGCCTTTCTTCTTCCAAATCGCGGTATTCGTCTGTGGGGAAAGCGATTGTCATCAGTTGTTCCATATAGTTGTAATAGTCGGAACTGGAGTCGGTGATACGTTGAAATGTGATCATACTGTATTTTTCTTAGTGAATATTATGGTATTGTTTTTGGTTTACGTGTGGTTGGGGGACGTCGCAGCTATTGCTTGTCCACACTCAGCAGGTTTACCATCTGGCTTATGATGTAGGGCTTCCATTGTTGCAAGACGGTCTGGAATGTTTCTTCTTCTTCCATCATTGTTTTGACGACTAATCCTCTGGAGATAAACGGAAATGTTAAGGCACTGTAAAAGGTAAAGAATACAATGCGTAGCGGGACTTTCCGTATGTTTCCGTTAGCCATTTCCTCCTGCAGGCATTGCTTCAGTTCTTCAAAGAAATGCTCGACATTGAGGTTGGAAAAAGTCTTTATCAGAAAGTCTGTATCGCGGTTTATCTCCCTTGCCAGAAACAACGGCAGATACGGATTCTCTTGCAGTAGCTGATAGTACATGTCTATAATCTGTTCGACCCGTTGTGCAATTGTCTGGTCGCTCATCTGCATGATATTCAGAAAGCGGGGAATAATAGAGTCGATGATCATGCTGAATACAGCGTTGAACAGCTTGTCTTTCGTCCGGAAATAATAGTGCAGACCGGGACGGTTGATGCCGACCCGTTCTGCTATTTCGCTCATGCTGGCGTCAGTGTAGCCCTTTTCCATGAATACGTTTTTGGCTACTACGATGATTCTTTCTTCCACGTTCGGATTATGGGTTTCTGCAGGCATGGTTTCTTTATTTTAAGTGGTCAATGAACAGCAGAAGTCGATTCGTAATGTTGACGTCGCTTACACCACTGTCAAAATCGAGAGACAGCAGGTTCAGTTCGGGGAAGAACGACTTGATCCGTTTCTCTATACCCTTGGAAACAATATGGTTGGCAATGCATCCGAATGGCTGTAAGCTGACAACGTTGTAGATGCCCTGTCGTGCGTATGACATGATTTCGGCCGGCAGTAGCCAACCCTCACCGAATTGCGCATTCAGCGAGATGACCTTTCCAGCTTCGCCTGCTTCTTCGAAAATGTCTTTGAAAGGCAGGAAGTAGCGGAATTCTGCTCCTACTTTGTTGAACTTCTCGATTTGTTTGCCTACAATCTTATAGGCAGCCTTGTAAACGATGTCAGGTAATACCTGTTGTTGAATGCAGGACTCTACCCTGACTTTCCGGTTTACAAAGTTCTGCATGAAGAAGTCACAGAGTACCGACGGAACCACTTCGATGCCTCTCTCTATCAGCCAGTCTATCACATGCTTATGGGCGAATGGGTTGAACTTCAGGAAGATTTCGCCTACCACGCCTACTTGGGGACAATCGATGTCGCGGCATATGTTGTTGAATTCCTTGGCGGCTTGCGACAGGTATTCTGGCAGTTCCTTGGTCCGGTATTCACGTATCAGTCTTTCGCCTTCGTGCAGGTATTTGTCGCGCAGGTGTGCGGCCTGACCCGGTTTCTTCTCGCGTACGGCAGCAGCATAGTAGAACTTGGCGATGCAATCACTGTATAAGATAGTGCGCAAGGCTACCGGCAGCATTTTCAGCCAGTTCACTTTGAATCCTGGCTGCCTGCTGTCCAAGGAGTTGCCGAATGTCAGTGAAATGACGGGTGTCGAAGGATAGCCTGCTTCTTCGAGTGCCTTCTTTATCAGGGGGATATAATTGCTGGCACGGCATTGTCCTCCGGTCTGTGTCATGGCAACAATGGTTTGCTCGGGAGCGTACTTGCCGCTTTTGAAGGCTTTGATTACGTCGCCTACAATCAGTGTGGCGGGGTAGCAAACTTCATTGTTGGCATACTTCAGTCCCCATTCACAGGATTCTGTGTTGCTGAGCGGAAGGTTGTCCACATCGTATCCGGCCAACTGCATGGCGGCCGGGATCAGAGGGGAGATAAATGGAGTGAAGTAGGGCACCAGGATCTTTTTGGTGCGCAGGTCATTGGAAGTAACTGTTGCCGGTGCAAAGTTCCTGGGAGTTGTTAGGTCGGAAGCGTTGTATTCATGGAACAGTTTCATGCTTTCGATCAGTGAGCGGACACGCAGTTTCATTGAACCGATGTTGTTGATGTCATCCAGCTTGAGCAGGGTGAAGGTCTTTCCGTTGCGTATCAGTACGTCGCGCACTTCATCTACCAGAAAAGCATCGGGACCGCAACCGAACGAGGTCATTTCAACAAACTGCACATCGCTGCCCTGCGTCACACTCCATTGGGCCGCTTTTAAGATACGGTTCGGGTACGACCATTGCGGCAGGAAGTGGATATCGTTTTCGACCTGTGCGGTCTGTTCGCGGACAATGTCGTCTGTGATGACGTTGATGCCCATATCAGACAGTATTTCCGAGATTTTGTGTTGAATCAGGGTGTCTGTATGGTAAGGGCGTCCGGCCAATAGAATGGCCCAACGTTTCTCTTTTTTAGTTTGTTCCAGCAGCTGTTTGTTGTAGGTTGCCAGGGTATGTGCATATTCCTCTTGTGCCCTGATGGCTTTGTCCATGGCTTCTTTGACGGTGTTTTCACCGACTCCCAGTCCTTTCAGATACTTGATGCATTGCTTGTACAGCAGTTTAGGATCTTTGAACGAGATGGCTGGTGAGTCGATGGGGATTCCCGAGTTCTGGACACTTTTTATCACTTCCGAATAGCCGGTTACGATGGGGCAGTTGTAGCTGTTCTGTTCATCGCCTTTTCGTTCGAAGATGACAAAAGGCAGGAAGATACGGTCAACTTTCCGGTCAATCAGGTTTTGTACATGAGCGTGTACCAACTTGGCCGGAAAGCAGATGTTGTCTGACATTACCATGCGTGCGTTGCGCTCGTATGCACGGAAATCCGACTCGTCGGACAGGCAAACCTGAATGCCGCATGCGGTGAACAGTGCGTGCCAGAAGGGGAAGTTCTCGTACATGTTCAGGCTGCGGGGGATGCCGAGTGTCAGTAGCGGATGCTCCACTTGTTCTTGGGCGCGTCCGAAGAGCAGTCCGTTTTTGAAGCGGTAGGCATTCTCGCCCGGTTGTTCTTTGGAACCGTTGGTGAATACTTTCTCGCACCGGTTGCCCGAATAGTAATCTTTCCCGTTGGCAAAGCGGTAACGGAATACCTGGCATTGATTGTTGCAGCCTTTGCAGTGCAGTTCGTGCGTCGAGTAGTCGGCTTGCAACAGCATATTGTCCAACGTGACATCGGTATTGCTGTAGTGTTGTGCATAAAGGGCACAGCCGAAGGCACCCATCAGTTCGGGGATATCGCAACGGATGACCTCCGTCTCGGTCAGTCGTTCCAGAGCACGTACCACGGCATCGTTGCGCATGGTTCCGCCTTGCACAACGATGTGATGTCCCAGTTCCGAAACATCTTTCAGTTTCAGTACCTTATACAGGCAGTTTTTAACGACGGAATAGGCCAGTCCGGCAGCAATGTCGTCAACGGTTGCTCCTTCGCGCAGAACCTGTTTTACCTTGGAGTTCATAAACACCGTGCATCTGGAGCCCAAGTCGCTGGGTTGCGACGAATGGCAGGCGGCTAACGAGAAGTCGTGTGCCGTGTATCCCAATGTGTTGGCAAAGGTTTCGATGAAAGAACCGCATCCCGAAGAACAGGCTTCGTTAATTTCGATGCGGTTGATGATGCCGTTGTCAACGAATATAGCTTTCATGTCCTGACCACCGATGTCGAGGATAAAGGAAACGTCTTTATCCAAATAGTGGGCGGCAACGTAGTGGGCGATGGTCTCTACAATGCCCGTATTGAGCTGGAACGCTGCTTTAATCAGGTCCTCACCGTAGCCGGTTGAACAGCTGCCCTTGATGTTCAGGGTGGTGTGGTGCGCTGCACATTGCTCCTTAAGCTGATTCAGTCCTTCGGCCACAGTCTCTATGGCGTGTCCGCCATTGGGTTTATAGTAAGTGAACAGAATGTTGCGGTCGGTGTCGATAGCCACAATTTTGGTGGTCGTCGAACCGGAGTCGATGCCTATAAACACATCCTGTTTTCCCGGCTTCAGCTCTGTCCTGCCCAATTGGTGAGTGGATATTCGCTTTGTCCAGCTTGCATAGTCTGTACGGTCGGCAAAAATCGGTTTCAGTCGGCACGAATTGTAGTTCTGATTCGTTTCAGAAGCCAGCCGCTTTATCAATTCAGACAGTTTGTAGGTTTCATCCTTCTCGCTTCTGGACAGGGCTGCTCCTGTGGCAGGCAACAGTGTTCCTTCTTTGGGCAGAACCATTTCGTCATCGCGCAAGTGCATGTATTCGGCAAAGGCTTTGCGCAGGGCAGGTATGAAGGTCAGCGGACCGCCACAAAACAGAATGGGTGCCTTGATGTCCCATCCGTGGGCTAAGGTAATGATGGTCTGTACGGCCACGGCATGAAAGATGGAGGCTGCAATGTCTTCGCGACTGACATTTTTGGCTACCAGGTTCTGAATATCGGTTTTGCAGAAGACTCCGCAGCGTGAGGCTATCGGGTAAACACGTTTTGCTTTCAGTGCCAGCTGATTCAGTTGGTCCACATCCGTTCCCAGAATGACCGCCATTTGGTCGATGAAGGCGCCTGTACCTCCCGCACAGTTGCCGTTCATGCGCAGATCGGCCGCTTCGCCATGTTCGAAGAATACGATTTTGGCATCTTCACCACCGATGTCTATCATCGAGGCAACGTTGGGGTAGTCTTTTTGGATGGCTCGGGTAGCGGCAACCACTTCTTGAATGAATGGTAACGAATGGCGTTCGGACATTCCCATGCCTACCGAACCGGTTATGCAAATGCTGACATCGGCATCACCTTTCTCCTGTAATAACTCATTGAGCGTATCTATTACGACTTCCCGGGCTTTTGCGTGATGTCTTTTATATCTTGAAAACAATTCATTCTCCTGCTCGTCCAATGCCACGATTTTGACGGTTGTCGAGCCTACATCAATACCTATTTTAAACATATTTCTGTGTTTTACACCTTTGTCAGACGCAAAAGTAAGGAACCTGTTTGATTAAGAATGAGAAGAGAATTAACAATTAACATTATTTATTTTAGTTTCGCGAATAGCGGATGCAAGGGAGGAAAAACAAATATTGAGGGGCGAAAACTCGAGAAGCTTTCGAACGGGGAAGAAAGTATCAAAATGTCATCCAGATAGGACTATAGGATATGATAAAATTGTTATTGACTGTTCAAAAAGAAGGACCCTAACCCGATTGGAAGCAAACAGACTGTTAAATGCGGAATACGTTTCGTGTAAAGAATCGGATGGAAAAGGCCTCCTGACAGCAGCAGGCCAGACATCGGTGCAGGCTGCTGTCGGGAGGCCGTATTGTTAGGATTTATTTCGTATAGAAATCGATCATTCGTTTGATGGCCCGTTGACAGACAGGGCAGAAAGTCGGGTAGCTGTTGGTTCGCATACGGCAGTCGTCGGCCGGGCGGTAAACACCTTTCGATGAATAGCCGCCTCCTTCGTACACTCCCACAGGATAATGTTTGCTTTTATCCGACGGAGTAGGGATCGGCGTGTTGGGTGCCAGCATGTCTTCCCATTTGGAGGCAAAATCAACGCGGGTGGTGAGGTTCTGTTCCCACGGCTCGATGTCCAGCGGATACATGCCCGACATGACGTCGTCATCGTAGAAGTATTCGTCGCCCAAGCCGCCAAAGCTATGGCCGAATTCGTGTACGACTACAGGGCGGAATTGCGGATGGTGGGCTGTAGTCAGTGTGTACGAGTTGTAGATGCCTCCGCCACCGTATTCTTCGGTATTGGCCAGAATGATGATGTGCTCGTAGGGAATGCCGGCCAGTGCGTCGTGAATGGATTTCACACGCGAGGTGGTCAGGTATCTGTCCGAATAGAAGGTACTGAAGTGAGAGCTGAATGCAGTGTGTTTCCATTCGCCTAAGCGGGGAATACTTACACCGCTGTCCTGCGACGGACTGGCAACGGCAACGATGTTGAAGCACGACTTCATGCTTTTAAAAGGTTCGTGGGCAAACAGGCTTTCGCAGGCGATGGCTGCGTCCTGATAAAAAGTTTCCATTTCGTCCGGAGTGTATCCTTCGGCCAGTATGGTTACGTCGATGCACTGTTCGGCACTGCCGCTTTGCAGCAGATATTTGTGGGGAGTGATGTGCGACAGTCCTTTCCGGTGGATCAGGATGTCGTCGGGGTTGATCACGTGCTTCAGGCTGGCCTGTACGTTCCGTCGCATGTCGAAAAGGGTGATTTCTACTTCGGCCGGTCGGAGCGGATAGGGAATCAGGAACGTATTTTCGAAACCTTTCACCGTTTGTTGCGCTTCGTCGGTTTCGAGCCATTCCTGAAAGAGGGACGAGAATGAGGTCTTGTAGATGATTTGTCCGCTCTGCAGGTCTTTCACTACCAGTTGTCCGTTGCCTTCTATGGGCAGTTCGGCCAAATGATGTTTCCGGCCAGCCCATGAGGGCAGGGAGCAGATTTCATCCACGCAAATTTCCTGTTTGGCGGCATTTCCGGTGAAAATATAGTCCAGCCTCAGTGTTTTGTCGGCAAAGTAATCGTTGAAGTTTTGTGCAAATGCGGTCATGGCCATGCACAGACTTATCAGAAGCAATCCTATTTTTCTCATATTCGTTCACTTTTATTGGTTGGCACAAAGATACGTGCTTTGTTTCGTATCTGCAATTTTATTCGTTTCTTTGTCATAAAAGTTATAAATCGGATGTTTATCGAGAAAAAAATGATTAACTTTGCAGAAAAGCCGTGTGTGAATACGGGAAGAATTTATTTATTAATTATTTTGAATTGAACATGGGACATCATCAATTGGATACTTTAGACGAGCAAATATTAAAGTTGATAGCCGACAATGCGCGCATTCCTTTTCTGGAAGTGGCACGCGCCTGTAATGTTTCGGGAGCAGCCATTCATCAGCGTATTCAGAAGCTGACTAATCTGGGCATATTGAAGGGCTCGGAGTTTGTTATCGATCCTGAAAAGATCGGATATGAAACGTGTGCCTACATTGGCATATACCTGAAGGACCCCGCTTCGTTCGATGCCGTAACAAAGGCGTTGGAGGCCATTCCTGAAATAGTGGAGTGCCACTTTACGACAGGTAAGTACGACATGTTCATCAAGCTGTATGCCCGCAACAATCACCATTTGCTAAGCATCATTCACGACAAGCTGCAACCGTTGGGACTGGCTCGTACGGAAACGTTGATCTCGTTTCACGAGGCCATCAAGCGTCAGATGCCGATTGTGGTGGAAGACGAGGACGATGGTTTGGAAAGCTGAAGACGCTAAGATGAGGGTCAGCCAGATTACTTTCTCACATAGTCGGCAAAGGCATAAGGGCAGGGATGCTTCTCATCGGCAGGATGAGGCTCCCTGCTTTTTTCTGTCCATACGGCAGGATCGATGGTAGGGAAATAGGCATCGGCCTGTGGCGCCTCGTCGTCTATTTCGGTCAGGCAGAGGCGGTCGGCCAGCGGAAGTGCCTGTCGATAGACGCTTTCGCCGCCGATGATGTAGATGTCTTCATCGCTGCCGCAATGTTCCAGCGCTTCCTGCAGGCCGGTGAACACTTCGGCACCGGGGCATACGGTAGCGGCGTTGGACGACAGGACGATGTTCCGCCGGTTGGGCAACGCCCCTTTGGGCAGCGACTCAAAAGTTTTGCGTCCCATGACGATGGTGTGTCCGGTGGTCAGGGCTTTGAAGCGTTTCAGGTCGTTGGGCAGCCAGAACAGCAGTTTGTTCTGGTAGCCGATGGCCAGGCGGCGATCGACGGCGGCGATGATGCTGATCATATTCCGATGTTTGTTTCAGGGTTATACAGATACTTTTCCGGCAATGTGCGGATGCGGGTTGTAGTTCACTAATTCGAAGTCCTCATACTGGAAGTCGAAGATGCTCTTGACATCCGGATTGATGTGCATCTGCGGCAGGGGGGG
>CABROZ010000079.1 GCA_902472795.1 uncultured Bacteroides sp.
GAGCCGTGCAAGTGTCCCACAACCGCATCACAAGCACCCTTCACAACACCCACTTCAGCCATCGCCCAACGTTAACCTGACATTAACGCAACGTTAACCTATATCCTCTCGACTCCATCCTAACTTTGCATCAGCAAAAGAAAAGTTTGCTGCCTGCATGTCCCTACTACTGACCATTGCAATAGCAATCATCACAATAAAGAATATAGAATTCACAAAAGACAAATAACCTGCAATAAAAACAACTCTGCAACGACTAATGAAACAAAACCATAAAAAAATGACTGCAATGAAAAAGACACTCGCACTTGTGATGCTTCTCTGCATCGCCCTCGGCGCTCAGGCGCAACTGTTATGGAAAGTATCGGGCAACGGACTTGACCGCCCCTCGTACGTCATGGGTACACACCACCTGGCTCCGCTCAGCATCAAGGACAGCATCTCTGCCCTGCAACAGGCCATCGACCAGACCGACCAGGTGTATGGCGAACTCGTAATGGACGAAGCCATGAAGCCCGAAAACATGATGAAGATGCAGCAAGCCATGATGCTGCCGGCCGACACCACACTGAAAAGTCTGTTCACACAGGCACAATACGACACCATTGCCGCTGTAGTCAAGAACTACATGGGTGTGGACCTTGCCCTGCTCAATAAGCTGAAACCTGCTGCCATCACTACCCAGCTGGCCGTGGCGCTGGCCATGAAATCGCTGAAAGGATTCAACCCGCAGGAACAGCTCGACACCTGGTTTCAGACACAGGCACGGCAGGCCGGAAAGAAAGTAGGCGGACTGGAGAACATCGCCCTGCAAGTAAACGTCCTCTACAACTCGCAAGACCTGGCACGACAGGCACTCCTGCTGCACTGCACCGCCACGCACATCGACCAGAGCATCGACCAAAACCTGCGCATGACTCAGGCCTACATGAATCAAGACCTGGACGAACTGCTCGCCATCACCGAAGAAAAGGTGAACAATGCCTGCGACAGTACCCCCGAAGAAATGGACGCTCTGATATATCGCCGCAACGCCGACTGGGCCCGCCAACTGCCCGCCATCATGAAGCAGTCCCCCACCTTAGTTGTCGTTGGTGCCGGACACTTGCCCGGTCAGCGTGGCTTGCTGAAGCTGCTTCAGGAACAGGGTTATACGGTAGAGCCGATGAATTAAGTATGACCAAGTCCGAAAAATATCACTACCTTTGGAGTCTGAAACCTTAGTTTGAAACCCGTCATGGCAAGAAGAAAATCGAAAAAGAAAAGCTCCAAAGGTGTGTTATGGTTGGTTCTGCTGGTCTGTGTAGCCTTCGTCGGTTACGGTCCGCTGAACAATGCCCTGAAGTCGGGCAACATCCGCCTCGACCGGCTGCCGCCACTGCTGAAAGAAAACCTGTCGCAGAGCAACACCACGCAACCATCGGCCACCGTAACCGATGCACAAGGCCTCGAACTGCCTGCTCCGCTGAAGAATGTGCCCGAAACCATCCTGAAGCGCAAAGGCTACACCGTATCCTACAACAGCCGGCTGAACGTGCCCAACTGGGTGGCGTGGGAGCTGAACCGCGACAAGCTGGTAGAACGCGAAAGCCGTTCCGACAAATTCCTGCCCGACCCCGACCTGCCCGCCGACAAAGCCGTCACCACCGACGACTACAAACACTCGGGCTGGGACCGCGGCCACATGTGCCCCGCCGGCGACAACCGCTGGTACTGGCGCGCCATGCAGGAAAGTTTCTACATGACCAACATCTGCCCACAGAACCACAACCTGAACCGCGGCGACTGGAAAGAACTGGAAGAAGCCTGCCGCCGCTGGGCCGAACAGGAAGGACCCATCTACATTGCCTGCGGTCCTATCTTCTACAACCGACAGCCGCGCACCATCGGAAGCAAGCATAAGATAGCCGTCCCCGACGCCTTCTTCAAAGTCATTCTTTGCACCGGCAGCCGGCAACCACGTGCCATCGGCTTCATTTATAAAAATACCTCCGGCAATCGTCCGCTGGACAGCTACGTCAATTCAGTGGATCAGGTAGAACGCATCACAGGCATCGACTTCTTCCCCGCCCTGCCCGACGACGTAGAAAAGAAAGTAGAGGCGGAATACGACCTGAAACGATGGAATTAAGACTGATGCTTGCGTACGATGGCCATGAACTCCTCGCCGGTGATGGTTTCCTTATCCAATAAGTAGTTGGCTGCCTCGTGCATGATGTCTAAATGATCGGAAATAAGCTTGCGGGCTTTCTGATGAGCTTCGGTAATCATTTTCAGCACTTCGCGGTCGATGTCTGCCGCCGTCTCCGACGAACAGGTCAGCGAAGTGTCACCACCTAAATAGGCATTGTTTACCGTTTCCAGCCCCATCATGTCGTATTTTTCGCTCATACCGTATCGGGTAACCATGGCCCGTGCTAAGCGAGTGGCCTGCTCGATGTCGTTCGAAGCTCCCGTACTGACACTGCCCAACACCACTTCTTCGGCAGCCCGTCCGCCGGTCAGGGTAGCAATGCGGTTGAAGAGATCTTCGCGGCTCATCAGCACCTGCTCGTCCTTTTCCACCTGCATGGTATAACCCAACGCACCCGATGTACGCGGCACAATGGTAATCTTGTGCACAGGTGCCGAATGGCTCTGCAGGGCAGCCACCAAGGCATGTCCTATTTCGTGGTAAGAAACGGTCTTTTTCTCGTCAGCCGAAATGACTTTGCCTTTCTTCTGTGCGCCCGCAATCACCGTTTCCACACTCTCTTCCAGGTCGGCAGTAGTTACTTTGTTACGACCCATGCGTACGGCACGCAGGGCAGCTTCGTTGACGATGTTGGCCAGTTCGGCACCCGAAGACCCGGCTGTAGCCCGTGCTACAACGTCCATATCTATCTTTTCGCATTTCACCTTCTTCAAGTGTACGACAAGGATGGCTTTTCGTCCTTCCAGGTCGGGCAATTCCATCTGAATACGACGGTCGAAACGACCGGGACGAAGCAGGGCTTTGTCAAGGCTTTCGGGACGGTTGGTGGCTGCCAATATCACGACTCCCTTACGGCCGTCAAATCCGTCCATTTCGGTCAGCAACTGGTTGAGGGTCTGTTCGCGTTCGTCGTTGCCGCCCAAACCTGTATCGCGCCGCTTGCCGATAGCATCTATCTCGTCGATAAAGATGATGCAAGGTGCTTTTTCGTTGGCCTGCTGAAAGAGGTCGCGCACTTTAGCTGCTCCCATACCCACAAACATCTGCACGAACTCCGAACCCGAGATGGCAAAGAAAGGCACTTTGGCCTCACCCGCCACGGCACGTGCTATCAGGGTTTTTCCCGTTCCCGGAGGGCCTACCAGCAAAGCACCTTTGGGCAGGGAAGCACCAATGTCGGTATATTTGTTGGGATTGTGCAGGAAATCGACAATTTCGTTCAGTGCCTCTTTGGCTTCGTCCTGTCCGGCCACGTCAGCAAAGGTAGTCTTCACATCTGAATCGGCATAAATCTTGGCACCGCTCTTCCCGAACGACATGAAGTTGCCGCCACCTCCCATACGCGACTGAATGACTTTACTGGTTTGCCGCCAGATGAAGTAAAATATCAGTCCCGGCAATACCCACGTCAGCACAAAGTTGAGCAACGGAGAATTTTCCTGTGGAATAACCTGATTGAAAGCTATCTTTCCGTCCTTATTAGGACTCTTTGCCTGCAGAAGTCTGTCCACCAGCTCCGGATCGTTAATGGCGCCTGTCTGATAAGCTGTCACCTTATTCCCTTCTTGGACAGTGAAATAAATCTGCCCTTTTTCGATAACGACTTCTTCTACCAATCCGCTATCTACCTTGGCAATGAACGAACCGTAATCGGCCGGCTTAATTTGTCTGCCTGTAAGAGTCGGTACAATCAGTCCGTTAAGGAAGAGTATGATCAAAATACCCATCAGCATCCCTACATAGGGATTCATTCGCTTGGGTTGTTGGTCTTGTTTCTTTTGCTCCATATATTCTTCTTTAAATATTTGTATTCAGCATGCAAATATCGCAAAAGCTCCCCAAGAAGAATTATCCAAAACGGAATAAAATTGGTCTGAAAACGATTCTTCAAACAAAATAACATTTGGGACCACACGCCAAGGAATCTATTGTACACTTTCTGTTCGGCTAAAAAAATAAGACTTCTTAGTATATATTTCGAACGGAATAACAACACTAAACGCATAAACAGTAACAATATGAAGAAATCCTTATTTGTATCCTCAATACATATCAACTAATTTTGAGCAATGAATATTTAAGATATTCCTGCCAACCTGCCTGTATAAGTCCCCTGCAGGCAGACAGACAGCATAATCTATTCTTGTGGGACATTCACAAAATGCAACTGTATATGAAAAAACTATTGTCACTGATGCTGCTTACTGCATTGTTAAGCTCGTGTTCCATGTTCAAGTCGTCCACAGCCTCTACGATGGAGGTGAACTCCGCACTCTTCAGTGCCACGTCGGCCGAACTTCAGGTATCCAACGAAAAGATCTCCTACACGTACTATCCTAAAAAAGCCGACCGGAAAGCCGGATTCAAACACATCCTGAACAATGCCACCTCGGCAGCTCTGAAGGAAAACGGAAATGCGGACGTACTTGTAGAACGTCAATACGAAGTAATAGCCAAAAAACGTCTGATCCGGAAGAACAAAATCAAATCGATTACCGTAACAGGATACCCTGCCACCTATAAGAACTTCAATGTAGAATCCGGAAAATAACATCATCATGAAACGTAATATCATCTTATTAGCAGCCTGCATGGCTCTGATGGCCACTTCATGCTCTACCGTAAAAGAGAGTACTTCTACTTCGATGGTTGTCGAATCAGGGGTATATCAATATCCCACCGTGGCCGACCTTGACGTGAAAGAGAAAGTAGAAAAACAGATTGTTTGGGATTTTATCCCATTCAACATCGGACAACCTTCTTTGGAGAACCGGAAACAGAACCTGAAAGCCGACATCATCAAGGAAAACAATGCCGACGTACTGCTCGAACCCCAGGTTGTCTATACCAAAAAGCCTTTCGGAATACGCACACTGACCATTACCGGTTATCCGGCTTCGTTCAAAGACTTCCGAAAAGCTTCCGATAAGGATCTCAAAGCTCTGAAAGTAGTAGTTCCTGCTCCTGAAATGAAAGTATATAACGTAGCTCAACCCTGGTACAAACGCTGGTTCAAGAAGAAAAACAAATAACCGCCAGGAATCTAACAGATTTTTTCCAGTTAGGAAAAAAATATTGCCCAGTTAGGAAAAAATAGTTTCCTAACTGGGCAAAAATCATTACTATTCTAAGCTTATACAACCGAACGGACATCAATAAGAGACACTGACGGCAATTCCCGCTTCTCTGACCAAAGCCCCTATGCGATCGAGTTCTTCGTGAGTGGCTTTCACCAAGTCGTGGTCGGGTGTTTCGCGATCGATGGTATAAATCATCACCTGTCGCGGAGCGATCTCCTTTACTTTCTCCAACCAGGGAAGCACATACTTGTCCGACGTATTGTCCATGTCCTTGCCTTTGTAACCGCCTTTCAGAAACATGGTCTGAATGATGCAACGACCCTTGAAGGCCTTCATGCCTTCGATAATGTCGTCCACCGAATACCGACCTGTCGGACGGTCGAGGTCGTGAATATAGGCTTCGTCCACAGTATCGAGTTTCAGAATGTTGTTATCTATTTTGTTCAAAGCTGCAAACACGGCAGGCTTGTGGATGAACGTGGAGTTACTCAGCACGCTGACTTTGGCGTTCGGAAAATAACGGTCGCGTAAGACCAGTGTATCGTCGATGATTTCGGCAAAGTGCGGATGAGCCGTTGGTTCGCCGTTGCCTGCAAAGGTCAGCACATCGGGAGCCGGACCATTGGCCTGCATATCCTGCAAACGGGCTTCCAACGCCCGGCGTACTTCTTCACGAGTAGGACGGGGAAGCTTGGGACGGAAGTCTTCGTTGAAACCGCATTCACAATAAATGCAGTTGAAGGTACACAATTTACCGTCGGCCGGCATCAGATTGATTCCCAAAGATACTCCCAAACGGCGGGAATGTATAGGACCAAAGATGGGAGAAGGATAAATAACTGTCATCGCTATCTGTATTTATTCACATTAATTCATCTAAGCAAGAGAAGTGCATCGCATACATACCTGCACGCTGTAGAGACGCAAGATTTTGCGTCTCTACTACATTTCTCAGCACAAGAACACACAAATATAATCCTTTTATCAAAGCTGCACAAGTTTATGTGTTTTTTATGTTTGGCCAGATAAGCTGAAAGATTAGTAGCAATAAACCGTCTCGGCATCAGAACTTCAGGCGAAGCTGCATCTGCAGGTCTGTTTTCCTATTGCTACGTATCAGGTCGTTACCCGAACTTATTTCGTCGCGGTCCTGATAAACAGTCTGACCGAATTTGGCTATCAGCATCAGCCAGTCGCGAAAATCGTAACGCAGATAGGCCGACCAGCGGAAACCGCGACCGGAAAACGAAGGCGTATAGAAGGTATAGAGCAAGCCACGCTCGGAGGCATAGACGCGCGAATCGTAGTCGTCGGTATGAAAATAAGTCCCCTGCAAGGATGCCGACAAGGGGAAACGGGGAAAGACGTATGTGCACAATTGAGTAAACTGATAGCCCTGCCGGCGATCGAAACGATAGCCTCCCCCATCCTGCTGACGGAAATGATTGTAATCGACCGTGGTGCGCAGCACGAAATTACCGGGCATGTAAGTCAGGCGGTAGCGCAGCCGGTGGTGATAGATGGGAAGCGTTACTTCGCCGCTCGTTCCCGTTACGTCCCGTTCCTTGCGCTTGTAACGGTAATTGAGATACATGGAAAGGTTCTTTTGCGGAGTATAAGTGGCTTGAAACATAAAGTCGATGCCCTGCGAAGGCTTGCTGATGCGGTACTTCCACCAGGGAAAGGAAAAGAAGTCCACCGAAGAAAACAGCTTCCAGCGGGCAAAGGGCGTAGCTTCGACAGCCAGATACCAGCCGTTTTCGTTTTGCGGAGTACTGCCTTCGCCAAACGAACGGGCAAACCATGCCCAATAGTCATAGGAATAGAAACGATGAACAAGCACGGCATGATAATCCTGCGAGAAGTCGTAACGCAAGCGGTTCAACAAGGCATATCCTTTTGTGCCGGTAGCCGCTTCGCCCGTCCACAAAAGTCGGCCAAGACGCAAACGGTAGTCCATACCTAAGTTATAGAAACGGGTGCCGCGCAGGTTATAGCGGGCATATTCGCGCAAGACGGGTTCGTAGGGCCGGTCGAAGAAATAGTAAATGCCTGTCAGTCCTACCTTGAACGCATTTTTTTCATAAGTCACGTTCCCGCCTGCCAACTGCAAGGTGCAGGCATTGCGCTTGTCGGCTTCTTTCTGTGTACGGTGCAGGCCGGTCTTGGCAATGGAAACAATTTCCCCCTCTTCGACCGTTGCATCGAGCGAACGGTGGGAGTAGAAAGCCGACACATCGAGCGAAGACAGTACGCCCACCGTGACTGCCGCCCCACGGAAATAATTGTATTCGTCGGTAGAACTGTGTTTCTTCACTCCCCCACTTCTGTAATCGGACGTGGACAGCGAAAACGATTTTCCCAACCGGAAGTCGGTACTCAGCACCAAACCCTGCCCGAAACTCAGACGATAATTCCCCAGCGCCAGAGCTTTCAGGCGGCCCAAGTTCTTCAACAGGAAATAGAAAGAATAGAAATCGTACCCCTTGCCATTGTGCAAACCAAACATCGGTTCGCCCGCATCTTTCTCGGCCGACAGCCCCAACTGCAGATAATCGCTGTAACGAAAGCTGTAACGAAGCGAATGATAAGAAGGGGTGCCCAGATAATTCTTCTCGTAGCCTTTGCGGGTATAGAAGGGGACGTCCAAACGGGTCAGTACCTCGTGCCGCCCATACTTCAGTATGTTTTTCAGTGAGGGATAACGTTTTTTTTCCTCCGTCTGCCGAACACAGACGAAGGGCAACAGCAGCTCGATGGTCCGTTTGTCCATCTCTTCAACCAACTGCAGTTCGTAAACGGTCTGCATCTGTCCGTGAATATAAACATAAGCCAGCAGATTTTCGACCTGCAGGTCGGACAGAAACGGAAACTGCTCCAGCTGTTCGCGTGTGGCCGTATTCAGGTTGACGGGTTCCTGCAGGCGATGGGAAAGTTCCTCCAATTCGGCTTCCCAATCGTAATCTTCGTCAACGGCAAGCTCCTCCAGATTTTCTTCCCAAAGCAGCAGATTTATTTCCTGCGACTTGTCCAAGTGTTGTGCGTTCAGGGCAGAAACAATCAGCAGCAAGCCAACCGCCATTCCCCATCTGAATGTTTTCATGTATTGTCGGTTAACAGATTAATGAATGAACAGCGAAGTTACCTTAAATAAGTTAAGAAAGCAACGAAAAAACAAAATATTCCTATCGAATACAAAGAGAATGAATTAATTTTGCGGCATGAACGTACGACTTAACATAGTATTACTCATTCTTTTTCTGCTGGCCGGAAGCTGGTGTTACGCACAGAAACCCAAACAGCCGGCAAGCACAGGTAAGAAAATCTATCTGACACCCATGTGCGTGTACGAAGGCGACACTATACCATACGTTCGACTGCACACGGTTTACATCTTCAAACCGTTGAAATTCAAAAACAAACGACAAGCCAACCGTTACTACAAATTAGTGCGCGACGTCAAGAAGGTGCTTCCCATCTCGAAAGAAATCAACCGGGCCATCATAGAGACTTACGAATACATGATGACCCTGCCCGACGAGAAAGCACGCCAAAAACACATGAAGGCGGTAGAGAAAAGCCTGAAAGAACAATATACCCCGCGCATGAAGAAACTGACCTTTGCGCAGGGTAAACTATTGATTAAACTTGTTGACCGGCAAACCAACTCGACCGGTTACGAACTTGTAAAAGCCTTTATGGGTCCCTTTAAGGCGGGCTTCTACCAGGCTTTTGCCGCACTGTTCGGCGCCAGCCTCAAGAAGCAGTACGACCCCACGGGCGACGACGCACTGACCGAACGGGTGATTCTGCTGGTAGAAAGCGGACAATTATAGTTGACAAGTTGACGAGTTAACAAGTTAACAAGTTGACAAGTTGACGAGAGACGAGTTGACAAGGAGGAAATGACTTCCAGCCTTGTGGTCTTGTTAACTTGTTTCTCGTCAACTAACATTATTCCGGCTGCAACTCGCCTGCACTGGGCAATTGCTTCCAGCCTTCGCCAAAAGCATCGTAAGCATCGGTCACTACTACAAAGGCATGCGGATCGACTTCCTTTATCTTCTGTTTGATGCCGTTCACCTCCTTGTAGCTGACAACCAAAAACAACATTTCCTTATCCGACTTCGTATAGAGTCCGCTACTCTTTATGCAAGTGGCCGTACGCTCCAGATCATTGATAATATAGTCGTGAAGATCGGTCATCTCCATGTCGCTGATGACGAACAGCAGTTTATCGTTCTTCTCGCCATTGATGACGTAAGCCACCACCCGCGAAGTAACAAATATCGCAATCAGCGAATAGAAAGACAGGTGCCACGACGGCTGAGTGACATCGTCCGGATTGCCGATGCCGAAACCGATAACTACCAATCCGAAAGTCACTACCAGACCATCAACCAGCAGAATGGCTCTCGAAAAACGGATGTGACAGTACTTCTGCAAAATCATGGCTACAATATCGGTACCGCCTGTCGTAGCCTGACAGCGTACCACAATGCCGCATCCGATGCCGATAACTGCCGCACCGATCACCGAAGTCAGCATCAGATGGTCGGTCATATTCAAAGAACCACCCAATAATTGAGTAGGATCGAGCGCATGAAGCGCCTCTTCCGACGGATAGGACAACAGCGAAAGCACGTTCATGGCCAGCGGTGTGAACATGGCTGCCACAATGGTTCGCGCACCCAGCTTCGCACCCAGCAGAATAACCGAAAGAATCAGCAACGGAATGTCGAACATATAGCCGAACGTACCTACCTGAACAGAAGGAAATATGTTGTGAAGAACGATACTGGCTCCATACACCCCGCCGGGGACAAGGTTATAGGGATTGATGAAATACACAAAACCTGCTGCCAGGATGATGCAGCCAATAAAGATTCCCATCCACGAAATAATTGCCTTTTTCATATTTATCTTCTTATTTAAGTTTCATATACTGTTTTTTCCTATACTGAATATCAATGGTTTACGTACTTAAAAATATCCGGTTGAGCCGTGCAAGTGTCGCTCGTGAGCCGTGCAAGTGTCGCTCGCGAGCCGTGCAAGTGTTGCTCACGAGCCATGCAAGTGTCCATTACAGACACGGCAAACACAACTAATCTATTCATACAGTTTCATACATTTTATATATGTATTCAACAAATATACAAAAAAGATAAATACCTGCTAATAAAGGTATCAACAAAATTATCGGCATGGTCGTGATGGCTTTCAACCGGAAATCAACAACCTGCCCCGTTCATATCTCCCAAAAGAATACCGACAGGCCATCCGGACAGACAGAACAGCAATCAGAACATCGTTAACAACTTGTTGAGAACCGTGTTACTAATTGGGAAGAAGAAAAAGCACTTTACTGTATTTCAATGAAATACATCTGTTGATAACCATATAAACAGTATGTTCATTCTGTCCGCCGAACATGCTGCAACAAGACACGAGAATACCTGCCGGAAAGCGTATGAACACACTTTTCAGCATCAAGAACGGATAGGTTGAAAACGTTGTTGAAAAAAGGCGAAACTGCCTCCCTACCCTCTTATGGCTTCAGCTGCTTGA
>CABROZ010000080.1 GCA_902472795.1 uncultured Bacteroides sp.
ATTTATGTACTGAGATCCTTCACTTCGTTCAGGATGACATTGCATAATGATTATACTTTTCAGTGTGTCATATCCTCTTACTATGTTTCGATAAAAGTTAAAGAGATAGCATTCTTCATTTTATTTCTTTACCTTCTTCCCGTTTTGGTAAGCCGAAACTTAAAACAATCATAACCTCGTCAGGAGACATGTCTCGAGCAACAGGGGCAAAACATTTTTGAATATTTTTCAAAAAAACAGATTCCTCCTTTGTTTTTCACAAAATAAACTGTATATTAGAGGCATGTATTCAGATGCAAGCATATTTAAAATAGAGAGTAACCACGCTGTTCCGGCTCGTGGTAAGGTTCTGATTTCCGAACCGTTCTTGTCCGACGATCTGTTCGGGCGTTCGGTCGTTTTGCTTATTGACCATACGGAGGAAGGCAGTATGGGATTGGTGTTGAACAAAAAGATGCCTTTGATGCTTCAGCATCTGCTGAAAGAATTTGAATCAATAAAAGACATACCTCTATACAAAGGAGGCCCACTGAGTAATGATACCCTGTTCTACCTGCATACCATCAAAGGAATTGCAGACTCATTGCCCGTCTCAAGAGGACTTTATTTGAATGGTGATTTTGAAGCAATCAAACGTTATGTGCTGGAAGGAAACAAGATAGAAGGAAAAATCCGTTTCTTTTTAGGATATTCGGGTTGGGGGCATGAACAACTTCGTACAGAAATTGAAGAAAACACCTGGCTCGTAAGTAAGGTGAAGAATGAAACAATCATGCATCCCCCCGGCAACCTGAATCTCTGGAAAAGTACCATGAGAACGCTGGGAGGAAAATACGAACTTTGGGCAAAATTCCCGCAGGTTCCGATCTGGAACTGAGCGGAAATTCAGCTGTTACCTCTATCCGCGAAGATGCTGCAACAGAACAACGTCCTTGAACGTTCCGCCTACGCACCACCACTCTTTCAGTAACCCACACTGCACGAAACCACATGAAGTGAACAAGTGTATGCTTGCTTCATTGTCCACTGCCACGTGTGCCGTGAGCTGCTTCATGTGCAGAAAACCAAATGCATAATCGCATAACAGATGCAGCGCGTCAGTGGCATATCCCTGATTCTGATATTCCTTCCGTATCACAATGCCCACTTCGCCCCGTGCATGCAAGGGCATGAAGTCGGTGATGTCGATGGTTCCTAACACCGTCCGGTCGGTACGGTGTACAATCATCAGTCTTAACTGACGGTCGGCGAACATGTCGCATTGGGAGTTTTCGATATATTGCCGCAACACATAGCGCGAATAAGGTACGGTAAAGTTGGTAATGTCCCACGTATGCGGATCGTTTTCCATGGCATACATGGTTTCCAAGTCTTCGGGTTCGACGGCCCGAAGGCAAATGCGGTCGTTTATGAAATACGATGTTTTCATGCTTCTTTTTCTTTATCGATACGCAATTCCTTGCGCAGGCGGTTTTCGCTGGGAATGCAAAACAAAGAGGCTGTCAGTGCTATCAGGGCACACAGCACTCCTTTGGTACTCAATGTCAGGTAATAGGTAAACAAGCCCGCCATAACCGGTAACGCCAACAGTACCAGACGTACCGCGTTCCATCGTGCATACAGTCGCAAAGCCACCGGCAGACTGACAACATCTATTTTATGGTCGAGCACCCATGAAAAAAGTTTCAGCGAGACTGGTACGCAAACAACAGCCAGCAGAATCGTTATCGTTTCGGCTTCAAAGGTAGTACGTACATCACCGGCATACAATCCGGTCCAATGGTCGGTAGTCTCGGAGCATACTACAATGAAAACGGCCAACAGCCAGTAGCATGCATAAAGCACTTTCAGCAACCGTGTAACCTGTTTAATTCGTTCCTCCATTTTACAAAAGCTTACATTCTATAAAAACATGTCTTTATAACACTCCTCCCGTAAACAGTGTCCGGTTCACAATGCTACGACCCAAAGTGACTTCATCGGTATATTCCAGTTCGTCACCCACCGAAATGCCACGGGCTATCACGGACAGCTTCACGTCCATCTTTTCCAGTTTCCGGTATATATAGAAATTGGTTGTATCGCCTTCCATCGTTGTGCTGAGGGCCAGAATCACCTCCTTGATGCCTCCTTCGGCTACCCGCTTCACCAGGCTGTCGATTTGCAGATCGCTCGGCCCCACACCGTCCATCGGCGAAATGACACCACCAAGCACGTGATACAATCCGTGAAACTGCTGTGTCGCCTCTACGGCCATGACGTCGCGGATATTTTCGACCACACACACTGTCGATGCGTCGCGTTGCGGATTGGAACAGATGTGGCACACTTCCGTATCGGAGATGTTATGGCACACCTTACAATACTTCACTTCATGCTTCAGCGTGATGATCGCATTGCCAAATGCTTCGACCGTGGCCGTGTCTTGCCGCAGCAGGTGCAATACCAGCCGCATAGCCGTCTTCCGTCCTACACCGGGCAGCTTGGCAAATTCGTTTACAGCTTTCTCCAACAATGTGGAAGGATATTGTCCATTCATACTTTCATACGTAAATATATCGTCTCCCGCAGTTTAGGCAAACAACTAAATTCTACAACAGAGCAATCATCCTATTTTTGACATCTTTTAGCTAAAAACCTGCACTTTCGGGCGTGCAAAGATAAACAGAAATCTGAATTATAGGCGAGATTTTTTTGAAATAAGTATTACCTTTGCATAAGGAGTTGAACGATAGGTCGATACTTCGACAGACTTCCTTATATAGCGAAACATAACTATAAACTAACTGATTATTATGAATATTACAAGTGCAGAATTTGTCATCAGCAATACCGATGTAAGGAAATGTCCGACAGGGAACCTTCCCGAATATGCGTTTATAGGAAGATCCAATGTGGGAAAATCGAGCCTGATTAACATGCTGACAGGACGGAAAGGACTGGCTATGACATCTGCTACTCCGGGAAAGACGATGCTTATCAACCATTTCCTGATCAACAAGAGTTGGTATCTGGTCGATCTGCCGGGATACGGCTATGCCAAACGGGGGCAGAAAGGACAAGAACAAATAGAGAAAATCATAAGCAGCTACATACTGCAGCGTGAACAAATGACCAACCTGTTCGTTTTAGTGGATAGCCGCCACGAGCCACAGTCCATCGACCTGAAATTCATCGAATGGTTGGGCGAAAACGGAATCCCTTTTTCCATTATATTCACTAAAGCCGACAAGCTGAAAAGCGGGAAATTGGGGACAAACATCAAACTGTATCTGCAACGGCTGCAAGAACAATGGGAAGAACTTCCTCCCTACTTCGTTACTTCGTCCGAGGACAAGACCGGAAGGGACGAAATACTGAACTACATCGAAAGCATCAATAAAGAGCTGAAAATATAACACTAAAATCAACGAACCAAATGAAAAAGTCTGTTTTTTTACAATTATTCATTGCCATGCTGCTGATAAGCGGCAGCAGTCGGGCACAATCCTTAAAGGATCTGTTCAGTAAAGACAATGTAGAGAACATCGTAAGTACCATCACCGGAAAGAATACGGCAAGTATGGTGGGCACATGGACCTTCTCCGGATCGGCCATCGAATTCGAATCGGACAACCTGTTGCAGGCTGCCGGAGGAAAGGTAGCGGCCAGTGCAGCCGAAAGCAAGCTGAACGAACAACTCAGCAAATTCGGTATCACCGAAGGGAAGCTGGCTTTTACGTTCAATGCCGACAGTACGTTTAATGCCAAACTGGGTACAAGAAACATGGGAGGCACTTATTCGTACAATCAGGAAACAGGCAAAGTCAATCTGAAGTTTGCCAAGCTGGTAGGCATTAATGCGAAACTGAACTGCACTTCCACCAACATGGACCTGCTGTTCAATTCGGACAAACTGCTGGATCTGATAACATTCCTTTCCAGCAAGAGCAACAATACCACATTGCAGGCAATCAGTTCGCTGGCCGACAGCTACGATGGCATGATGCTGGGTTTTGCCTTGAAAAAAGAGTAGCCCCGACATAGGATAAAAATCCATTTATTGAAAAGAGGCTCTTTAGCCGGCTAAAGTCCATAGTTAGCTTGCTAAAGAGCCTCTTTGTATTTCTAAACAGCTACTTTAGACGGCCACGAACAGAAGGAGTCGTCAGAGTCCCAAAGGCAGACCGGCTGCATACCAAAGGACAAACAAAAGCATCCAGGACAACAAAATGGCTATTGCATAGCGCCATGTATATTTCAGCAGAGAGCCGTAAGTAGATTTCGGGACATACTGTTGCATATACGTAAGTACCAGTGGCATGTAGAACATGAAAGGAGTGATGGCGTTGGTGGCGCTGTCGCCGATGCGGAAAGCGCACTGCGCTGTTTCGGGCGTGATGCCCATCCGAGCCAGTACCGGAACAAAAATGAAAGCCATAAAAGCCCACTTGGCTGTAGCAGAGACCATGAACAGATTGACTATCGCAGTAAACAGAATGAACAGGATCAGTATCCACAGGCTGTCCATACGCAAGGAAACGAGCATGTCGGCACCCATGATGGCCAAGCATTTGTCCAGTTGGGAATATTCAAGGCAGGCAAACATCTGCGAAGCAAAGAAAGCGATGACGAAATAGACGCCCAATAATTTCATCGGATACGTCAATCCCTCGATTACATCCCCATCGGAACGATAACGGCCGGAGACAAAGCCAAACACCATGCCCGTCAGTCCAATGCCGAATGACAGCAGAAACAGAATGCCCATGATGAACGGTGAGCGCATCAAGCTACCGTTGACTCCGCGCAAAATGCCCCAGGAAGCGAAAGTCGCCCCCAATATGAATAACACGTAAAGCAGGCAAATGATACAGGCTATCTGGACTGCTCTGCGCTCTTTGCGCGACAATTGTTTGTAGCCTCCGAAGCTGACTTCACCGGCATAGGTACCTAAAGTCGGAAGAAGATTGCGCCGCGTGATGAAATAAATGATAGGGAGCAACAGAAAGGTAGAAACGGCGAAGAAGTAGTAATTGCACATAGGTCCAATCTGTCCCGATGAGACAGACACCGTATCGGCAGCTTCCTGTGTTGTGGCGGCCAATAGCGGATCGAGGGTACTCATCACTACGTTGGCACTGTATCCGCACGACACGGCGACATAAGCCGTTATGATGCCGCCCACCGGATGCAGACCAGCCGAATGGAATAAAGCGGCAGCGATGGGCAACAGGATGATGTAGCCGGCATCGCCCACTACGTTGGAGAGGATTCCCAATGCAATGACACCGAGGATGATCACCCTCGGATGCGTACCCCGACGCGCAACAAGACGGATGCAGGCGTCAATAAAGCCGGAATGCTGTGCCACACCTATACCAAACATGGCTATCATCACCATGCCCAAAGGCTCGAATCCGGTAAAATTGGTGATCACATGCCGCAGCCACCAGCGGATTCCTTCCGGGCTCAACAGGCTCTGAACATGTATTTCTTTGCCGGTTTCAGGATGGAGTACGCTTACATCGTAAACATTGAATATCCACGACAGGAACACCACTGCCATAGTCAGCACAAAAAACATGGTGGCGGGGTGCGGAATTCTCCATTTGGTTTTCATCGGGTGCATGGATCGTTTATTCGTCGTCCGGTTCCAGATTGTCAATGTCGAGAATGCGCAGTTCCAAGGCACGTACCACCAATCGGGTTGCATTCACTCCCACCCGTTCGCCCGGCGGGAACAACCGGCCTACCAATTCGTTCTGACGTTTCTCGAGCGACTTTACGCCGAATGGCATTCCCTTCAGGTTGGCTATCATTTCCTTTGTATATCCCAATGCCAGATGGCGCAGGAAACGTTCGTCGTACTCGTCGATGTCGTAACTGATGATGGCTTCCTGACGTTTGGTATCATTGATGACCGAACGCTTGAAGCGTTCGACAATCTTTTCCAGAATGGGATAATTGAACACTAACTTCTTGCCATCCATGACGGCTTGGACGTCTGTCCGGGTCAGCAGTTCGCCCGTTTTCAGGATAATACCGTCGGCACCGGCGTCAAGTACGTCAACCCACAGTTTCTCGTTCAGTATCTCGCCGGTAAATATCAGCACATGTACGCCGGGGTATCGCTTGAATATGTTACGGCATATCTCGACACCGATGGTTGTAGAACCACCTAATCCCAGATCCAGCAAAACCAGGTCGGGGACCTGTACCTGCATCAGTGCCCAAAACTCCTGTTCCGTCATAGCGGTGCCAATGACTTCCGCTTCGGGTATTTCGTGACGGAATATTTCTTCCGTCCCCTTCAGTTCCAACTTGACATCCTCTACAATAACAACTTTATACTTCATGTTCTATATGATATTCTAAGATATAACTTTATTACACAATCCGGCTCAAGCAAAATCTGCAACAACCATCATCTCCTTACAGCCGGAGTCGAATTACCTACAAAGATATGGATTTAATCCTATCCGAGGAAAAGCCTCATTGACTTTTTACCCCCTGACGAAAAAGAAGATCAGGGTTATACTCCTGTGTCTTCTTTTCTCTCCGGTTATCTCCATTTTCACACTCCTTTCTGCGGAATAGTGAAATATACCGTAAAACCGCTTTCACCGGCATTCACTTCAGCATTGATTCGACAACCACGCAATCCGGCAAACTCGTCGTGGTCGCGGATTATCTGTTTACATATCAGGTATTCGGTGCCTTTCAGCTTGCCCTGTTCTCCGGCCGACATACGTTCCAGATTGGGATAGAATAGTTTGTTCAGCTCATCTTGTGTCCTGGTGCGCCGGGTATCGACAAAGAAGAAACGGATAAAGCGTCCATCCTTGCATGCTTCTAACCGAATCTCACCGGAAACAGAATCGGACAGAGCTTCATCGATCAGATTTTCCAGTAGAAAATTCAGCTGATTGACATCGCCAGTCACACTGGCTTGCAGACGCTTGGTGCAGAAGGTAATACCGGGATTCTTATTTTTGTGCGCCTTACGGAAATATTTTTCCGCAGCCGTCATCAGGTCATCCACCGCAATGGTCGATCGACGGAAGGTGACTTCTTCCAGCTGGCGCGAAGCACACTGGCTGAGTATGGTAAATATACCTTTATAGTATTCTATCAGCTCGGCTATGGCGGTAACGGTCTCCTGTTCCTCTTTTGCCGACAGGCTGCCGGAACGCAGCTTGCCTATCAGTTGTTTGATTTTACTGGGATAATAAAGGGTCTCGTGCTTGATGGTCGAAAGGCAGTTGTCCAATACCATATTCTGTACGTGCAGCATACTGTCTTCCCATGATGCACGCCGCGCTTCGTCTTGTGCGGTCTCAATGTCTCTGTATTTGACGGCCAGCTTCACAACGGCGTTGAACACGACAATGGCTACATAGCGGGCTATCAGTTCCAACAGCAGGTGGTCGGCTGTCTGTTCGCTTCCTTCGCTGCGTTCGATGCACAATACGCCGATACAGCGGTGGGTCTCACCCGTATCGAGCGTCAACGGGAATGCCTGAATACCGGTCTGTGACAGGTAAATTCTTTCTTCGTAACAGCGTTGCATCAAGGCTTCCCGCCGGTGTTGCGCGTCTGTCGCAGCTTCAGGAGCCGATGCCATCCCTGTCCCTGAAACCATGTTTTCCGGAGGACAGGAAGCGTATTGCAACTGATGCGACGATTCGTTGTAAACAGCAATACTCAACCGATCGATGCAAAGCAATTCGTTGACCGCATCGAAGGCTTCGTTCACAATCTGTCGGGGCACCTCGTCCAGCTTGTCCGGGCTATCGTGCGCCAGGTCGCTGTTAGATGCAGCAAAGACTATCCGGTTGATTTCAAGTACCTGTTCCAGATTCCATCGGTTGACCCAACGCTTGCGGAAATAGAGTATATAATATCCGACCAACAGCGCAATAATCAGCATGATGGAAAGCCAGAGTCCTACCATCTTGTTGTTGGTGGAACGCTCCAGTTGCCTGCAATAGTCCTCCAGCGACTGGTCTTCACCCAGCAACTTGTACAGAATGGTATAGGCATTGTTGTTATACCGGTAAGCGTCCCACTGCTTCAAGGCCAGAAATGCCACCGCTGCTTCGTTGCGAATGTCGAGGATGACGTGATAATCGGAATTGAACAGCTCGTTCCACCAATCCAACTCAGCCGGTTCTCCGCTGCCCTCAAGTGTCATGGTGCGTCCCACGACAGGAGCGTACTTCCGATAATGTTTGTTCAGACACATCATGGCCGAATCGATATATTGCAGTGTCCAGGCATATTCGCCGTCAATGTTGCAATAATAGGCCGCATCGGCATAACCGGAGGCCGAGTCGAGCAACAGCTCATATTCATGCCGGGCAATCAGTTCCAGCGAATCAGGAATCATGCTGTCCATGGATTCCGACTGTACGCTGTCGTTGCAGGAAGTCAAACCGAAAATGCCTACAAACAGCAAAGCCAATGCAGTCAGCACTTTCCGCACTCCGACAGGCAGACGAAAGTAAAAACGGCTTCCTTTTCCGGGCGTGCTTTCCACCGCAAACAGGCAGACACGGAACAGTTCGTTCGTCTTTCTGTACTTTTCGATAATACCCCGGCAGTTCATCAGTCCGAAGCCGCTTCCCTTGTTCTTCTGCAATGCTTCGCGGTCGGTAGCAAGATCCATACCGATATTCTTCGAATCGTACACTTTTTCTCCGATGATACGCGACACATCGTCGGCGGACAATCCACATCCGTTGTCTTCTACCGAAATCTCGACATAGTCCGGTTCCTGTCGGGCATATACTTTCACTGAGCCTCCGGCCTGGGTATATTTACGGGCGTTCTCGGCAAGCGTGTTGATCATAAAAAGAGTCAGTGCCTTGTCTGCCTTCACCCAGACATCGGTTGCTTCTACATTCAGGTTCAACTGTTTCATCTCGAAAGCCCGGCTCCCTTTGTGTATCAGCTGGAACAATTCATTCAATGCAAAATTCTCGATGTTCAGGCTCAGCGTACCCTGTCGCATTTTTATCCACAATGCCAGAATATCGTTATATTCATTGATGGCCGTCACCAATTCATCCAAATACTCGTATTTTTCATTCCTTACTCGGTCGCTCATGTTTGCACCGTCGCGGACGATTTTTTGCACCTCATTGATGATGCGGTCTATGTAGGGATGAATGCCATTCACGATGGCCAGACAGGCTTTCTTTACGATATTCTGCCGCTTGTTACCTGCAATGTGCTGTTCGTAAATGTAACGTTGTTTTTCTAATCGGCGGCGTTCGTCGCCTAACGAAATGGCAGTCATGCCGTTGTCCAAGGCCCATTGTACATAGGGATTGATGACTTGCAACATGGCTTGTTCGTCCTTTCCTATTCGTTTAGACAAGACAAACTGCCCGTTACGAATACCAATATCCTCTACTCCGAACAGGCTCTTCATTTCCGGACGTACAGCATCTTGTATGGCATCAATAATTTCCTGTTCGGTCTGGGCGTCGGCCGGAATGGCAGCCGTTATCCTCTGACAAATATCCAGCATCTGTTTCAGCCGATACAAGTGTTGCTTGTTGCGTTTCTTCGAGTTCTTATTGAAAAGCCAAAAAATGATGAAAACACCAATTAGGCCCAGGATCACACTTGCCAGCACCAGATTGAGCTGACGCGACTCAGTTTCCAATGCCTGATAGCGGCTTTCCAGTTCCTTGTCCTGACGGGTATTTTCCAAAATATCCAAATAGATGTTCCGGTTGTAGTCGGAATATTCCTTCATGCCCAGTCCGGAAAACGATACGCTTAACTGCTCCCGAATGCGTGAAATCCATTCGGGTACTGTCCGCAACTTCTGTTCCATCCATGCCCGTTCGGCATAAGGATTGTCACGATAATCGGCAGCCTTCATCCAGTCCAAACTGTCGTGGCAGTCGTAATACAGCCGATGATGACTGTTGACACACTCCAATGCCTGTTTTAAAGTATCCAATGCTTCAGCATAGCGCCCGTGAGCATTAAGATATTTACCTATCGACACGTAGGCGCCTGCAATCTGATAGAGGTCGTTGTATCGGCGAAACTTCTGCAAAGCCAACTGCCCGAGCCGTAAAGGCAGAAGACTGTCGATCGGATATCCGAACTGCTCCAAAGCATGTGGACGTTGTATCCTGAAGAGTTCATAATCGGCAGAAGAAGCCATCAGATTGACCAACCCCTGTATTCCGTTCCCTTCAAAATACAGATAACCTTTTCGTGAAGCAATGCGCCAGGTCTTATACAATGCATCGAATTCCAACAGGCGTTGTACCTCGAGCGTATCGGCTTCGCATAAAGAGGCTGCTCCTTTTATATAATAATAGTAAAGTAGTTGACTTGTATCGGCAGCCAGTTCCGATTCCTTCAACTGATTGATGTTGTCCAATGCTTCGGGACGTTGTTGCAAATAGTAGTAATAGACTGCCGAAACAATGTAAAACTCCGAACGGGCATATTCCAACCTCGCCCGTTCGTGACGGTCAACAAACAGATTGCTGTCTTCGGCAATGCGCTTCATCCGTCGCAAAGCACTGTTTCGGTAGTCATAAAACTCCTTGTTGAGAGCCGTACGCTGGTAGATTTTCATGAATCCGATATCGGCAATCAGCAGTTCCAGTTCGTTTTTAGTCAGACTGTAAACTCTTCGAAAATATTTCTCGGCTTCTTCAAAGTCCATGCGCATGAAAGCACAGAAACCTAAATTGTTGCAGGCTTCTGCTTTCCCGTCACGATACAGATTGACGGACTGATAGGCTTGCATGGCTGCATGACAGGAAGAATCGATGTTTTTATAGCGGAAAACATAGGCAC
>CABROZ010000081.1 GCA_902472795.1 uncultured Bacteroides sp.
TCTGCAACGCCATCGGTGCCCACCACGACGAAGTGGAAATGACCAGCCTGCTGGCTCCCATCGTACAGGTGTGTGACGCCATCTCGGGTGCACGCCCCGGCGCACGCCGCGAAATAGTAGAAGCCTACATCAAACGTCTGAACGATCTTGAGCAACTTGCCATGTCCTACCCGGGCGTGACAAAGACATACGCCATCCAGGCCGGACGCGAACTGCGCGTCATTGTCGGTGCCGACAAGATAGACGACAAGCAAACCGAAAGTCTGTCGAGCGAAATCGCCAAGAAGATTCAGGATGAGATGACCTATCCGGGTCAGGTGAAGATTACCGTCATCCGTGAGACACGTGCGGTAAGCTACGCCAAATAACATAGCTACATAACAACTCTACCATTGAAGGCACGGATTACACGAAAAGCCACGGAAAGTCCAAACAACCAACTGTGGAAAGAAGTGTAATCCGTGCCCCGTTTCTATCAACACAGTTGCCGGCAGGAACGACTTACAACGGCCGGACCAACCTCACCTCCACCAAGTCATGAACCATTATCAGTTTGAAGTCTGCGCCAATTCCGTAGAAAGCTGCCTCGCTGCACAGGCAGGAGGAGCCGACCGTGTAGAACTGTGCGCCGGCATTCCCGAAGGGGGGACCACTCCCTCGTACGGCGACATAGCCACTGCCCGCGAGCTATTGATGCATACGCGCCTGCACGTCATCATCCGCCCACGCGGAGGCGATTTCCTCTATACCCCCGTCGAACAACGCATCATGCTGAAGGACATCGAAAATGCCCGCCGGTTGGGAGCCGACGGCGTAGTCTTCGGCTGCCTGACGCCCGAAGGCGATATCGACATCGCCCTGATGAAGCAACTGCTCGAAGCCGCACAAGGCATGTCGGTCACCTTTCACCGTGCCTTCGACGTATGCCGCCAGCCCAAGCAGGCATTAGAGACCCTCATCCAACTGGGTTGCCAACGCATTCTGACCTCGGGTGCACAGCCCACTGCCGAACAGGGTATCCCCCTGCTGAAGGAACTGCAGGCACAAGCCGACGGACGCATCATTCTGCTGGCCGGCTGCGGTGTCAACGAAAACAATATTGCCCGCATAGCCGACGAGACGGGCATCCGCGAATTCCATTTCTCGGCTCGTGAGCAACTGACCAGCAGGATGCAGTTCCGCAACGAGGCTGTCTCCATGGGCGGAACGGTGTGCATCGACGAATATTCGCGGCCGGTCACCACTGCCGAAAGGGTCAGAAAAACCATCGCCGCCATAGTTCAACAATAGGTACAGACGCTGACTTCGGCTGTATTTTCCGGTCATTTAGTCGGAAAATGCAGCCTTTCGGTCGATTTTTACCTTCACCGGCAACTAAAGTCCCGAAAAATTGTTACCTTTGTAAGGACTAATCCTTTATACAGACAACTATGAAAGTACTGCAACACATATTCAATAACGTATTCCTGCTCGTCGGCTTGCTTCTTTCGTTCACTGCATGCAGCGACGACAACGACGTGACAGCCACCCTGCTCGACAAGGAATACGAACTGGTCGATATAGAATGGTGCCGCATGCCCGACGACGTATCGTTCAGCAAAGCACAATCCTTCACCCACGAATCAACTTCGCAACAGAAATCGGAAGGCAAGCATTACATTGAACTCGACGTGATGGAAGGCTATCGCCAAAGCTCCCTCTTCCTCCCCGATGACCCCGTACTGTTCCAGCGTTTGGCAGGTTCGGTCACCGACTCGGTTTGTGTCCCCCAAAGCGCAACACAGCCTACCACGGGAGTTTACTTTCACATGTACACGCGGAACATTCCACAGGTACCTTTCACTACCGAATATTACCTGTACAACTCCGAGCAGCCCGACCTGTACATCGAGTCGGAGACACCGTTCATCGCCTACATCACCTCGGAAATCATGGAGTATCAGGTGACTTACACCTACCGTGCCCTGTTCCGTGGAAAGACGACCGGCCAGGAGATAGAGACTACCGGCAAGTGGGAAGGTATTTATTACCAGAACATCGGCAATCAGGTACATTCGTTCGAAGGGGAGAACATCACCGAAACCGCTCCGGCGATGCCCTAACCGACCGTAAGCACATACCCTTTTTTCATCAACGACTCAATCCGTACGGTTGGGTCGTTTTTTAATGCCCTCCGCAGGTAAGTGATCTGCACGTTCAGGGCCAGCGAGTTGGCATAACTGTCGCTGCCCCACACGGCTTCGAGCAGGGCAGAGCGTGCCACCGTCGTGTTCGCATTGCGTGCCAGCATCCGCAGGATGTCGGCCTGACGCGAAGTGATGAGCACTTTGTGGGTGCCCGTACGGATTTCGTTGGTGCTGTAGTTGAACACCGAGCGGCCAAAGCCATACACTTCCTCCTCGACCACCTCGTCGAGCTGCGAGGAGAAGCGCTCGCGTATGCGGGCTATCAGTTCCTCCGGATAGAAGGGCTTGGCCAAGTAGTCGTTCGCCCGGAGGCGGAAGCCTTGCAGACGGTCGGCCTTGTCGCTGCGGTCGGACAGAAAGAAGATGAGGACATGCCTGTCCGCCTCGCGGATACGGGCTGCCACTTCGAAACCGTTCAGGCCGGGCATGTTGATGTCGAGCAGCACTAAGTCGGGCCTGACGAGGGGAAACTGCTCTACGGCCATACTGCCGTTTCCTACATAGGTGACGTCGTACCCCTCCTGTTCGAGGAAGCGTTTCAGCAGCAAAGAGTACTTCAAGTCATCGTCGGCAAAAAGAATCTTCAGTCGTTTCATACAGGGCTTTACCTCCGCGCCCTCTCCCCGAAAGGAGGAAGAGGAAAACGGCAGGGTTTCTTTTTAGAATCTGTTATTCTTGTTTTCACTCATTGTTCATTGCGGGATGCTGACGGTCACCGTCGTCCCCCGTCCCGGGCGGCTCCGCAGGGTGACGGTGCCGCGGTGTGCCTCGGTCAGCAGCTTTACGTAACTCAGTCCCAAGCCGATGCCGGGCACGGCAGGGTCGGGCAGGCTGGCACTGCGATAAAACTTGTCGAACACACGGGCCTGCTCGGCAAGGGGAATGCCGATGCCGTTGTCGGCTACGCTCAGCGTGAGCCGGGCATCGGTCACTGCCGCTTCGATGACGATACGAACCGCGTCGCCCGAATACTTCACCGCATTCTCCAGCAGGTTGCTGATGATGTTCGAGAAGTGTAACCGGTCGGCCCGCACCGTCAGCGAAGGGTCGATACGGACTTCAAAGTCAGTCTGCTTGTCCGTTGCCGACTGTTGCAGGAGTACCAGCTTGTCCACCTCTTCGCGCAAGTGGAACGTAGTGACGGTCAGTTGCGCCTGCCCGTCGTCGGCCCGGGTCATGTCGCGCAGCTTCTGCAAATAGGCCGACAGGTTGTCCAAACCTGCCCGTGAGTCGTGTATCACTTCTTCCATCGCCTGCCGGTCGGCACACATCTCGCGATGACTCAAAAAGGCCACGCACGCCTTCAGCGTCTGCACAGGGCGTTTCAGTTCATGAATCATGGTGTTGACAAAGTTCTTCCTCATCTCGTCGATGCGCCGCTGACGCAGGATGGTCCTGATCTGGAAGAGCAGACAGCAGGCCAGCAACAGTATCATCAGCAGGCTGCCCAACAGTTGCCACCCCATCCGGAGCAACAGTGCGTGAGGCTGTATCCGCACCTGTACACGCACCTGTTCGAACTTCATCGGATTGTAGGGATAGTCGATCTGCAGCACGGGGAACAACGACGTGCCGAGGTGGGTCACCTTCTCCTTGCAGCGGTACAGCGTGTCGCGCACATGGGTCAGCTGCGTGGTAAAGGGCATTCCGTCGAGCCGTGCCTGCAGGATGGAGTCGAAGCGTTGCAGCGTGAAGGGCACGTCAACCTGCAGTTTGTACTGGTCCAACACACGGACAATGTCGATCCCGCCGGAGTAGCCGTCGTCGCTACTCAGCACCAACGAATCGACAAACTGCATGTTCAGCCTGTCGGTACGCACGCCGATGCTGTCTTTGCCCGTACGGGACAGTCGCACCGTGTCGGGCATCAGGTCCGAGATGCTGGCTTTCAGCAGTTCGTCGGTATCCACTGTACCCACTTTGACCACCTGCCTGTACTCCTGCCTGCCGGCGGGATTCAGGCTGTCTTTCTGGTCCCGGTAGCTCAGCGATATGCTGGTGTTGAGCGACACACTCGAAGCTCCGAACGTCTTTCGGGGCATCGTCCGGCGAATGGAGTCGTTCACGGCCACCGCATCCATGACGCGGCGGTACATCTCGTCGGCACACTCTTCGTTCTTATAGCGGTACTGGTTCCACAGCCAGTAGCCCTGCCCCGCAATGATCAGCAGCATGGCCGCCAGCGAAAGCATCCATATAATCTTGATCCGTTGTTCCATTCTTCGTCTTGTTCGGTTCGTTTAGGGTTCCGGAAGCAAAAGTAACGCATCCGCTCCAATTAACGGTACGCGCGAGGCGAGTATTCTCGGGCGAATAATATTTCAGTAATAACTTTCCTCCGTGCCGGCAGCTTTTCTTCATAGTTTTGTGTCGGGCAAGGCGGAAAAAGGAACCGTTTCCGCCACCTGCCCGCCCAAAGAAAACATGATACGAACCTTTAAAACAAGAAACAGTATGAAAACAATCTTCTTCCTTCTGACCCTCCTTTCGGTCCTCATCGCACAGCCGGTGGCGGCCCAGTTCAACATCCGCATCTCGACCGGCGAAAGCCTGCGGCAGGACACCATCGACCAGGCTGTCTATGTCGTGCAGTACGACATGCAAGACCGCAGCGACACTACCGAGACCGAAGCTCCCAACGAGACAGCCCTGCTGGAGGTTGGCCGGAAACTCTCGAAGTTCTACAGCTACACCAAATTCGTATGCGACTCGGTGCTGGCCGCCGATCTGGCCAACCATGCGTCGCAAGAGGTCATCAACGAGCACCTGAGCCGGTATGGGAAAAGCCGGCTGAGCGAACAGACCTTCAAGCGATTCCCCGACGGAAAGGTGACGACCCTCGACGAAGTGGCGGGAGGCATCAGCCGCCTGCGTTGCGAAGAGGACGACGAGCGTCCGCAGTGGGAACTGTCGGCCGACACGATGCGGGTGTTGTCCTTCGGGTGCCGCAAGGCCACCTGCCGCTTCAAGGGGCGCAACTGGACGGCCTGGTACACCACCGACATCGCATCAAGCGAAGGCCCCTGGAAACTGTGCGGACTGCCGGGCCTGATACTACTGGCCGAGGACGACGAGGGTCACTACCGCTTCGAGTGCACCGGCATCGAACAGTGCCGCACCTATCGCCCCATCCTGTATGCCGGAAAAGACTACGAACCGATGAGCCGGAAGGCCTACAACAAGGTACACGAACGCTACTATGCCGACCCCGTCGGATTCATCACCGGCAACATGCCCAACGTGAAGATTACCATCAAGGACTCACAAGGCAACCCAACCGGCAACCCCAAAAACCTGCCCTACAATCCGCTGGAAATAGAGTAGCACGAACATCGCCTGCCACACCGGCAGCCGCCATTCTCCGGATGCGAATTATCCGGACAAAAGCGAGGCAATCAGCAGGAACGGATGTAAGCTTTTAAGAAGCACTGATAGACAGTACGTAATGCACTGATTACGAGATAGTTATATTTTGGCTATCACAGTCCTATACTTAGGTACCCTCAGTCGTATCCTTTGGTACCCTCGGTCGTATCCTTAGGGGGTCTCGGTCGTATAGGGTGACTGTCAGCCTTCCGGAGTGTCCGTAAAACACCATAATAGCCTCGCTGCATCAACAACGAAAAATATTTATTAAATATCCGAATATGAACCAGAAACTACCGATACTTTTCCTGGGGCTTCTGCTGACCCTATGCACCGTCCTGCGGGCACAAACGCTGGAAGGCCGCATCACCGACGCCGAAACCCGCCAGCCGTTAGAAGCCGTCATGGTGAGCGTGACGCGCGGAAACCTACTGACCGACTACCGTCTGACCGATGCCGACGGACGCTTCGCCCTGCCCTGGAAGTACGAGGGCAGCCGACAGGTGTCGGTTTCGCTATTGGGCTACCGCACGGAAGTACGCGCAGTTGCCGCCCCCGGCCGATTGGACATCGCCCTCGTGCCCGAAGCCGTCGTCCTGAAGGAAGTACAGATACGGCCGGGGCGCATCAGCACGCGCAAGGACACGGTGCGCTACGACCTGGCCCGCTTTGCCACCTCGAAAGACGTACACATCAAAGACGTGCTGAAACGTCTGCCCGGCGTGGACGTGGACGAAAACGGCCAGGTGAGGTACAAAGGCAAGCCCATCGACCATTACTACGTGGAGGGAATGGACGTCACCGGCGGACGATACGCCCAAATCAACAACAACCTCGACGCTCGGGCCGTGAAGACGGCCGAAATCATGGAGAACTATCAGTCGGTGAAGGCACTGAAAGGGAAAATCAACTCCGAGGAAGTGGCCCTGAACCTGAAGCTCGATCCCAAGGTGCGCGACCAGTGGATATGGAATGCCACCGCGGGCCTGGGAGGCGGCACCGACGTGTTGTGGGAAGGCAGCCTCAACGCCTTGCAGTTAGGCAAAGGGCGGCAGAGCATCTACAACTACAAGACGAACAACAACGGCACTGACCTGAGCCGCGAACAGGACGTGCAGACAGCCGACGCAAGCGCCGACACGCCGATGACAGCCTTCCTGACCCAGCCCGGCATACAGGCTCCGCTGGACGAACACCGCCTGCTCTTCAACCAGACACATACGCTGAATGCCAACCGCATGTACAAGTACGACGACAACCGCTCGCTGCGCCTACAGGCCGGATACACCCGAAACCGGCTGGAGCAGCAGCAGGGCAATGTCCGCCTCTACTACCAGCCGGGCGACACCGTGCGGTTGGACGAGGACTTCCGGTATAACCTGCTGGAACACGACGCCTTTGCCGAAGCCCGCTACGAGGACAACAGCGAGCGGCACTACCTCAGCAACCGCCTCACGCTGCAAGCCAACGCCGGACGGAGCCGCTCGGCGGAACTGCAACAGACCCTGAACACCGGTTCGCTGCAGGCCGCCAACCTCTTCAGCCTGATTCGCAATGCCGACCAGCACACGTGGGAGGTCACTTCCACCACCCGTTATGCCTGGATGCCTTCGCGCCTGCAACTTCCGGGCGGAACCGACGACTACCGTCAGCAGGCGTTCCGTACCGACAACCAGGTCAGCTACCTGCACAAGCGGAACGGCCTTACCCGCCAGCACCAGGCCGGCATAGAAGGGGAATGGACACGCGACAACGGATTCGCGGCCGGCTCGCTGGCGTTGCGGCTGCTCACCTCTTTCCTGCTCGACCGCGATCCGTGGCGGGTCTCCCTCTCGCTGCCCGTCGGATTGAAGCACTACTTCGCGCAAAGCCGGCCTCACCTGCTGTTCCAACCCACCCTGTACGCCAGCTATCGGCCGGACTATCACTGGAAATTCTCGACACTGGCCTACATCAACCGTTCGGCAGGCAGCACGTCCGACCTGTACCCGTACCTGTACCGCACCGATTACCGCACGCTGCACTGCACCAACGGGTTGCTGCCTATCAGCCTCAGCCAGAACTATCAAATGTATGGGGAATACAAGAATACGGCACACGAGTTCTTCGTCACCCTGTCCCTGCAATACGCGAAACGCCACAGCCGTACCCTGACCGCCCAATACATTGCGGCCGACACCCTGTTCTACCTCCGGCAGGCGATGCCCAACCACACCGAGCAATGGTCCGTCAGCACCCACTTGTCCAAAGGATGCTACGACTGGAACCTGAAAACCTCACTGGAACTGTCGCTGAACCGCAGTACGGGCAAGCAGCTGACCCTGTCGGCCGCCACCGGCACCGCCAACACCGGCACTGCCGACGCCCTGCCGCAAAACTACCGCTACGACTACCTGAAGGCCGAACCCAAAATAATCTGGGCCCCCGTCGATGCGCTCGAAGTGCAGTATCACGGCACGTTTGCCTACGGCGGCAGCAAGATTGGTGACCACACCCGCCTCAGCCCCTTACTCGATATGGTCAACCGCCTGCATCTGACCCTGAGCGTCGGAGACGTCTATCTGCGCCTTTCGGGCGAGCACTACCGTAACGACCTTGGAGGCGGCAACCACCAGACCACCCTGCTGGCCGACGCTACCCTGACCTACCGGCATGGGCGATGGAGGTTCGAGGCATCCGTCCGCAACCTCTTCGACAAACGGACGTATGCCTACACAAACTACACAGCTACACAAAGCTATACGTACTGGTTGAACATACGTCCGCGGGAGGGGATGGCGAAAGTCAGCTACCAGTTCTGATACGGGAAGTTCCGGTCAACAGCTCTTCACCAAGGCATACACCAGTATGCACCCTATCGTGATGCCGCCCACCGCTATCGGAACCCACGTCTCGCGGAACTCCTTCCGCCGATACTTGCCGAGCTTGACAAACAGCCAGTAGCACAGGCTGGCTCCGACAAAGCCTACCAGAGCACCTGCCAGCAGGTCGCCGGGGTAGTGAACGCCCAAGTACGAACGCGAGTAGCAGGTCAGTAGCGCCCAAAACATGATAAACGCCGTGAGCAGGCGGTTGCGGAATATATAGAAGACGAAGAAAGCCAATCCGAACGTGTTGGCAGCGTGGCAGGAGGGGAAACCGTAGCGACCGCCCCGGTAACCGTTCACAATCTGCACCAGGTCCGAAATGGGGTTCTCTAAATTGGCCGGGCGAAGACGGCATGCCAACGGACGAATCAGGGTGGCGCATACCTGGTCGGCAAAGGTGATAGTCAACGCTACCGTGACGATGCAACCTAATGCCATCTTCCATCCCACGTTGCGGAATATCACGTACAATATGGCGGCATACATGGGAATCCACACCAGCTTGCCGCTGAAAGCATACATAAAGTAATCGGCCCACTCGGCACGCCATCCGTTGATGGCCAGCAGCAAATCGGTGTCCGCATCGGACAAGGCCGACAAAAAGTCAATTAACATCATCTTTCGGGTTCTGTTGTTTAGGGTTATCAGTTCAGTGATTCATCGGGTTGCCAGGTCGTCGTACAACTTCTGCAGATAGGCCTCGCCTGCACGCAGATTGGCGCCCTTGTGTTCTCCTTCGTCAAGGACGACCTTACCCGACTGGTTGTCGAATATCAAACGGTTGTCGGCAGTAGCCATACCGAAGGCATCGGGCACGGTGAAGAAGGCGAAATGGGGCGATGCCGGATTCATCAGGTCCTTGCTGAACACAAATTCGCCGTGCGGCAAACCTAACTGTGCCAGCAGCGTTGCGGCAATGTCCTGCTGCGAGCCATAGACATCGATGCGGCGCGGCTTCTCGATGGCACCGCCCACCATCAGCAGAGGGATCTGGTAACGTTCGATCATGAAGTTGTTCACCGGTTCGGGCGTAGCTCCCAGGTGGTCGGGGACAAGCAGCACGACGGCGTTTTTCCACTGAGGCAACTCACGGTATTGCCTTATGAAGTCACCCACGCAACTGTCGGTGTAGGCAAACGAGTTCATGGCGTTGTTCTCTAAACGGCGGTAGGGCACTTCGAAGGGCTCGTGACTGCTGGAGGTCTGAATGACGCGATAGGCAGGCTGTTGCTGTCCGTCGGAGGCAGGAAGGGTGGCAGCCTCTTCCTTCAGGTCGTCCAGCAGGCGGCGGAATACCAGATGGTCGTGCACGCCCCACTTGCTCAGACGGTCGGAAACAGGGAAATCCACATCGGAGACAATGTCTTCGAAGCCCGACGACATCAGGTACGAGCGCATGTTGGTGAAGTCGGCATCACCACCATAGTAGTACTTGGCACTGTAGCCTGCCTTCTTCAGGCTGCGGGCTATGGCAGGCAGGTTCTGCGTTTTACGCGGATATTTCATGATGCTTGTCGTGGGCTGTGCCGGATAACCGCTCAGTATCGATACAAGTCCGCGGTCGGTACGAAAGCTGTTTGCATAGAAGTTGGTGAACAGCACAGCTTCGCGGGTCAGGCTGTCCATCTGCACCGCAATGTCGGGCGTGCCGCCCAGTGTCGCCATCAGCCGCGAAGAGAAGCCTTCCAGAATCACGATGCACACGTCGGGACGCTGCGTGTTGAACAGGGTGCGGCCGGCCATGGTCAGCGAATCGGCAGACAGGGCAAGCAGCGAGTCGGCAGGCTGTACGGCTCCTTCGACAGAAGGGTCAACCAGGGTGGCAAACAGCCGGTCGGCCTCGTCCGGCTCCATGAAGCGGTACTGGCTGGCAAAGTCTTTCTGCTTGGACAACGACTCCATCAGGCTGAAGGCCGGGTTGGTAGCAGCATGGTTCAGCAGGATATTGGTGCTGAAATAGACCTTGCCGGTGTTCATGGTAGAAACCGTAAAGCCCCCGCGGATAGGGATGAACAGCAATCCCGTCAGCAGAAGCAGCAGGAACGACATGCCTAAACGCCGGTAGGGCAGCTTCATCTGACGATACCGCTTCCCGATGAGCAACACACGGAAAAGCCAGTATAGCAGCACGGCATACACCGCCATGACAAGTAATCCGCCCAACACGAACCACACACTGACACTGGCCAAGGTGTCCTTAGGCGAAGAAAAGAAGTAAAACAGCGGAGTAGCATCCAGGCGGAACCCCCAAAAGCCATACAAGGCAAGATCGACCACAAATATGACGGAAAGCAACACAGAAACGAGCAGGAAATACCCCTTCCAGATGCGAAGCAGAGCCGGCGACAGCGTCCACACCGTCACGATGGCCAGCAGGCCGGGAATCGCTG
>CABROZ010000082.1 GCA_902472795.1 uncultured Bacteroides sp.
CCTCATCCACTTCATCGGCAAGGACAACATCGTCTTCCACTGCATCGTCTTCCCCGCCATGCTGAAAGCCGAAGGCTCATACATCCTGCCCGACAACGTACCCTCGAACGAATTCCTCAACCTCGAAGGCGACAAGATATCCACTTCGCGCAACTGGGCCGTCTGGCTGCACGAGTATCTGCAGGACTTCCCCGGCAAGCAGGACGTGCTGCGCTACGTGCTCACCGCCAACGCTCCCGAGACGAAGGACAACGACTTCACCTGGAAAGACTTCCAGGCACGCAACAACAACGAGCTGGTAGCCGTCTATGGCAACTTCGTGAACCGTGCCCTGCAGCTCACCAAGAAATACTTCGACGGCATAGTGCCCGCCTGTGGCGAACTGACCGACTACGACCGCGACACGCTGAAGGAATTTGCCGACGTGAAGAGCGAAGTAGAGAAACTGCTCGACGTCTTCAAGTTCCGCGACGCACAGAAGGAAGCCATGAACCTGGCCCGCATCGGCAACAAGTATCTGGCCGACACCGAACCGTGGAAACTGGCCAAGACCGATATGAACCGTGTACAGACCATCCTGCACATCGCCCTGCAGCTGACGGCCAACCTCGCCATCGCCTTCGAGCCCTTCCTGCCCTTCAGCAGCGAACGCCTGCGCCACATGCTGAACATGGAAAGCTTTGACTGGGCCAACTTAGGACGCACCGACCTGCTGCCCGCCGGACACCAGCTGGGCACCCCCGAACTGCTGTTCGAGAAGATTGACGACGAAACCATCCAGGCACAGGTGGACAAGCTGCTGGCCACCAAAAAGGCCAACGAAGCCGCCAACTACAAGGCCAACCCCGTGAAGCCCGTCATCCCCTTCGAAGACTTCGAGAAGCTGGACATCCGCGTAGGTACCGTACTCGAATGCTCGGCCGTACCCAAGATGAAGAAGCTGCTCCAGTTCAAGATTGCCGACGGTCTGGAGAACCGCACCATCGTAAGCGGCATCGCCCAGCACTACAAACCCGAAGAGCTGGTAGGCAAGCAAGTATTGTTCATCGCCAACCTGGCTCCGCGCCAGTTCAAGAACGGCCTCGTCAGCCAGGGCATGATCCTCTCTGCCGAAGACTACGACGGTTCGCTGGCCGTCACTTCCGTACTGCGCGAGGTGAAGCCGGGAAGTGAAGTGAAATAAATTATTCTCACCACAGAGACCACGGAGTTTTACAGAGTTCTTTTCAATGGTTACACACATGAACTGACTCTGCGAAACTCTGTGTCCTCTGTGGTGAATCTTTCCATGCACGTATGAGCCCAAGCACTCTGAAAGAGAAAACCGCCCGCGGCCTGTTCTGGGGAGGATTCAGCAACGGCATACAACAACTGCTGAACCTTGTCTTCGGAATCTTTCTGGCACGCCTGCTCGACCGTTCCGACTACGGTATGGTAGGACTGCTTACGGTCTTTTCGGCCGTTGCCTCTGCCCTGCAGGAAGGAGGATTCATCTCGGCACTGACCAACAAGAAGCAGGCCGAGCACCGCGACTACAATGCAGTCTTCTGGTTCAGTACGCTGTGCAGCATTACGTTCTACCTCATTCTGTTCTTTGCCGCGCCGCTGATTGCCCGTTTCTTCCGGATTCCCGAACTTGTTTCCCTGTCGCGCCTGCTGTTTCTGGGGTTTGTCATTTCCAGCCTGAGCATTGCACCACGGGCCTATCTGTTCAAGCATCTCAAGATTAAGGAGACCACCATCATCTCCATTTCTGCCCTGTGCGTGTCGGGTGTTGTGGGCATCACGCTGGCTGCCAACGGATTCGCCTACTGGGGTCTGGCCGTTCAGTCGCTGTCATTCGTCAGCGTGGTCACACTGCTCAACTTCTACTTTGCCCGCTGGCGCCCCAGCCTGCACATCGACCTGCGCCCCATCCGCAGCATGATAGGTTTCAGCAGCAAGCTGATTGTGACCAACATCGTCAACATCGTCAACAACAACCTGTTCTCGATGATACTGGGCAGGTTCTACTCTGCCCACGAAGTCGGCGACTTCACGCAAGCCAACAAATGGAACGGCATGGGTCATACGCTCATCACCAACATGATAAACGGCATCGCACAGCCCGTCTTTACCAGCATCTCCGACGACCGCGAGCGTCAATTAGCCGTGTTCCGCAAGCTGCTGCGCTTTACGGCATTCATCTCTTTCCCCGCCATGTTCGGGCTCAGCCTGATAGCCCGTGAACTGATTGTCATCACCATCACCGAGAAGTGGCTGTCCAGTGCCTACATCCTGCAACTGCTCTGCATCTGGGGGGCGTTCATTCCCATCAGCAGCCTGTTCTCCAACTTAGTCATCAGCCGAGGGCATTCGTCCATATACATGTGGAACACCATCGGCATCTGCCTGCTGCAACTGCTCACCGCCTGCGCCCTGTACCCCTTTGGCATGCAATGGATGCTGCGTGCCTTCGTTGTAATCAACATCGGCTGGCTCTTCGTATGGTTCCGCTTCGTCCACCTCGAAATCGGCCTTATGCTGAAAGACATGCTGAAAGACATCGCGCCCTATCTGGGGCTATCGGCACTGCTGACCATCGGTACGCACTACCTGACCCGCAACATCGACAACCTCTACCTGTCCATGGGGACGAAGATAGTCACCGTAGCCGCACTGTATGCCCTGATTCTGTGGCGGCTGAAGTCCGTCATCTTCAAGGAAAGCATTCAATTCCTCTTAAAGAAAAAGATCGTATGAGCCGCATAGCCTATATTCTTTCCGCCTACAAAGACGCGCCCCACCTGGCACGCTTAATAGCCGCACTGGACGATGATGCCGACTTCTACGTCCACATCGACCGCAAAGCCGACGACCGCCCCTTCCGGCAACTGTTAGAAGGAAAGGTCACCTTCGTCCCCTCGCACTGGGTGAGCTGGGGTGGCTGGGAACAGGTGGAATACCAGAAGGAACTGCTGGCCGCCGTCATCCGCAGCGGGGTGGACTACGGCCGCGTGGTATGCCTGAGTGGACAGGACTATCCGCTGTGGAGCAATGCGGAGATTCACCGCTACTTCGACGAACATGCCGACACGGAATTCATCATGGGCATGAACCTGTCGCAATGCCACGTTGCCTATCAGCGGAACAAGATAGTCTGCTACCACTTCTTCCGCGACCTGGAGTGGAGGAGCCAGTGGTGGAAAAACAAGTTCATCGTAGCCTCGCGCCACCTGATGAAGCTGCTCCCCATCCGCAAACCGCCCTATACCTATATAAAAGGAAAGAAAGCGGAAGTCTATTTCGGCTCCGACTACTGGGCACTGACCCTGCCCTGCGCACGCTATGTATATGAACGGCTCTGCACCGAGAAGCAATTAGTACGCTACTTCCGCACCAGCTTCGTGCCCAGCGAACTGTGTATCCAGACCCTCGTCTTCAACTCCCCGTTCGGGGCACATGCCCTGCTGCACCGGGGAGACTATCCCGGCTTGTCGGGTCTGACCCCGCTGCACTACATCGAATACGGCAAAGCCATCAAGGCACTAACCGCCGACGACCTGCCGCAACTGAGGCAATCGGGCAAGATGTTCTGCCGGAAAGTGATAAGCGGCACTTCCGACGCACTGGCGCAAGCCATCGACAACCTCCGTCTTTCACCTCAAAACCCAAGCTCATGCACATACTGATTCTTCCCATGTACTACCCCGAGCCGGGAGCTCCCGCCCATCGCGGATACATGTTCCACGAACAGGCCATGCAGATAGCCCGTGCCGGATGCCGCGTCGGGCTGGTCTATACCGAACAGCGGCTGCGCAAGGACTTCACCTGGAAGCGGTTCTGCCACGAAAGCCACTTCCAGATGACCCGCGAGGACAACGGCACGTTCGTCACCCTGCGCCTTCATGCCTGGAACCCCAAGCTGACTACCCGCATCGGAGGACTGATATGGGCCAACCTGACCCTGCTGGCCGTGCGCAGCTACATCCGCCACTACGGAAAGCCCGACCTGATACATGCCCACTTCGGCACCTGGGCCGGCTATGCCGCCTACCTGGCCTGCCGCCGCTACGGCATCCCCTACGTGGTCACCGAGCACGCTTCGTCCATCAACCACGGGCACGTGACGCCTACCCAGGCCGCCACGTTGCGCACTGCCTACAGCCAGGCCCGCAAGGTGATCTGTGTAGGTTCGCTGCTCCGGAAGAACCTGACGCCCTACTTGGCCCGCCCCGACCAGGCCACCGTGATTCCCAACTTTGTGGATATCGCCACCTTCCGCCCCGGCAACCGCCATACGGACAAGGAACGCAGCTTTACCTTTGTCAGCGTGGGCAACCTGAACCCGCGGAAAGGATTTGCCGAACTGATTGAAGCCTTCCGCCGCAGCTTCGGCCAGATGCCGCACGTGTCGCTCGTCATTGTAGGCGACGGCGAGGAGCAGCCTCATCTGCAAGCCCTGATTCAACAACTGCACCTGGAGCGGCAAGTCACCCTGACAGGACGGTTGCCCCGCGAGGAAGTGGCCCGCCTGCTGGCCCGCTGCGATGCCTTCGTGCTGGCCTCGCACGCCGAGACCTTCGGCATCGTGTTCATCGAGGCCATGGCCACCGGAATGCCTGCCATCGGCACCGTCTGTGGCGGTCCGGAGGACATCATCACGTCCGAAAGCGGTTACCTGATACCACCCGGCGACGTCGGACTGCTGGCCGAGAAGATGAAACTGCTGTACGACCGCTACGAGACCTTCGACCAGGCTGCCATCCGCCGTTCCATTGCCGAACGCTTCGACTTCGGCCTGGCGGGACAGAAGCTAAAGGCTGTCTATGAAGCAGCTCTGCAGACCGCACCGCAAACCTCTGCCTCGGACAAATCCGGACAGGCCTGACGAGAACCGCCAGCAGACAAACACCCCATGAACCCCAACACCGAAACGAACAGAAAGAAAAAATGAAGATAGCCGTCATCGATTGCTCCGTCTCCGGTCACCGCGAGACTTACTATAAAGAATTTACCCTTGCCTGGGCCAGTCTGGGACACGATGTCCTGCTTTGCGCCCCGCGGGCATCGGGTACCGAACAAGCAGCCACCTTCGTGCCCATCGATACCCGTCCGCTGCGTTCGCTGCCCGTCGGCCAACCCATCCGCAAGAAACTGACGGTGCTGCACAACGCCTGCATCCGTCTGCAAAACCTGTCCGCCATCAACAGGCAAATCGGCGATTTCCATCCCGACTTAGTTTACTTTCCCTGCTTGGACGACCTGCTGCCCACGCTGGGGCCTCTCGCCCTGTTCGACCGCCTGATGCCCTATCCGTGGAGCGGGCTGCTGGTACAGTCCATGCTGCCTGCCTACCGTCCGGGACAGCCCGACGTCCGTCCCTACCTGCGAAGCCGTCATTGCCGGGGAATAGGTGTGCTGAACGAGTTCTCCACAGACAGTCTGAAGAAGTTCCAGTCCCGCATCGACTGCCTGCCCGACTTTGCCGACCTGTCGCAACCCGACGAGAGTTATCCCCTGCTGCATACGCTACGCGAACGGGCCGCCGGACGGAAAATCGTTTCGCTGACGGGTTCCATCGGCACCCGCAAGGGTATCGACCTGCTGCTGAGCGTCATTCCCACCCTGCCCGCGGACGAATACTTCTTCCTGATGGCAGGCAAGTCGTGGCTGACCGAAGAGCAGACCCGCCGGCTCAAGGCCTTCGAAGCCGCCCACGCCAACTGCCTGTTCGCCCTGGAGCGCATTCCCGACGAAGCCTGCTTCAACGCCCTGATAGCTGCCAGCGACGTGGTCTTTGCCGCTTACCGCCATTTCAGCGGTAGCAGCAACCTGCTGACCAAGGCTGCCGCTTTCGGCCGTCCCATCGTGGTAAGCAGCGGACAGTGCATGGGGCGTCGGGTAGAACACTACGGCACAGGCATTGCCATTGCCGAAGACGATACCCAGGCCTGCCGCGAAGCCATCGTCCGCCTCTGCCGCGACGGTGTGCCCCGCCCCGAAGGACCGGCCGCCTACGCCGCACAGCACAGCCTGCAACGTCTGGTCCCCATCCTGAAAAGCTATACCTGAACCTTTCACCATTCACCATTAACCATTTATCATTAACCATCATGAAAGTACTATTCACCTTCGGCGGAATGCCCCACTACCTGAACGCCATGTTAGAGAAACTCCAGGCCAAGGGAGCCGACATCACCGTCGTCAGCCCCCGGAAAGGAAACGCCACCATCGGCAAAGGCGTCAAGATGGTGGAAGAGGGTGCTTACCGCCACCTCAATACACAGGAAAAGAAGATGTATTACGGCAAAAGCGGATTCCCTGCCCTGCCCGACATCATTGCCGACGAACGCCCCGACATCGTTGTGCTGGGCTGGCCCTACTTTCTGCAGGTCTTCTTCCAGCCGTCGCTGCGCCGTGCCCTGAAGCGTTGCGGCGCCCGGTTGGTGATTCGCGAGATTCCCTTCCAGACACCGCCTTACGGACAGATACGCGATTACTTCCGCCAACACCCCATGTACGACGAAGGCATGCGCCTGCTCAGCACGGGCAAGGCTTTCTACCTGCGCCAGTGGCTGACGGCCCGCATCCGCAAATACTGCTATGCCCGCGTCGCAGGTACCCTCAACTACTCCACGGCGGCCTACGACGTCTTGCCTTCGTACGGCGTAAAGCGCGAACAGATTCACGTCACCTATAACTCGACAGACACCGAAGCCCTGTGGCGCGAGAAGGCTGCCGTGCTGGCTGCCCCCGCCCTGTTGCCTCCGTCGGAAAGGCGGCTGCTCCACATCGGGCGGTTGGTGAAGTGGAAACGGGTGGACCTGCTCATCGAAGCCTTCGCCCGGACGCTGACCCAATATCCCGACGCCGAATTAGTCATCGTGGGCAACGGTCCCGAACTGGACAACCTGAAGAAGCAAGCCGCCTCCTTAGGCTTGCCTCTCCGCAGCAAGGAAGAGAACGGGGTTGACGGGCGTGGCTGCGTGCGCTTCATCGGCGCCGTTTACGACCCGAAGGAACTGGGAGCTTACATGAACGAGGCAACCGTCTATGTGCTGGCCGGCATGGGCGGACTGTCCATCAACGACGCCATGACCTACGCCCTGCCCGTGGTCTGCTCCGTGTGCGACAGTACCGAGCGCGACTTGGTGACCGACGGACGGAACGGCCTCTTCTTCCGCGACGGCGATGCCGACAGTCTGACCGAAAAAATCCTCCAACTGCTGGCCTCGCCCCAGGAGTGCCGCCGCATGGGACAGAAGTCGGAACGCATCATCCGCGAGCAAATCAACATCGACACCGTCAGCGAACGCTACCTGAAAGCTTTCGCCGATTTCCTCCGTCGCTGACGTCTGCCGCCCCAAATACAGGTGCCGTTTGTGCTGCACACAGGTTGCAGTCGCACTGCAAACAGGTGTGCAGTGACGCTGCAAACAGGCGTGCAGTAACACTGCAACAAGCGTGCAGTAACTCTGCAACAAGCGTGCAGTAACTCTGCAACGGGCGTGCAGTAACTCTGCAACGAGCGTGCACTGACAGTGCAGCGGACGTGCAGCAACCATATCACCGGGAAAATAGCATCAGAAGACAGGCTGGCGGCCACAGCCGTCCCAGCCAAAAGCCAACCGGAAGCCTCAGCGTACGGCCTCGGTCAGTGCCTTTACAATCCGTTCGCAGGCACGGCCGTCGCCGTAAGGATTGTGAGTCTCGGACATGCGGCGGTACATATCCGCATCCGTCAGCAGTTCGGACACGTTGGCCACGATGGCATCGGCATCCGTACCCACTAACTTCACCGTTCCTGCCTCCACGGCTTCGGGACGCTCGGTGGTGTCGCGCATCACCAGTACCGGCTTGCCCAACGAAGGAGCCTCTTCCTGCACGCCGCCACTGTCGGTCAGCAGCAGGGTGGAGTGACGCATGGCGTAAACAAAAGGCAGATAGTCCAGCGGGGCAATCAGGCGCACGTTGTCCAGGCCCGACAGCAGCTCATAGACGGGCTTCTGCACGTTGGGATTCAGATGGACGGGATAGACGATGTCCATCTCCGGATGACGACCGGCAATCTCGCGGATGGCACGGCAGATGTGCCGGAAGCCTTCGCCGAAGTTCTCGCGACGGTGTCCGGTGACAAGGATGTAGGGACGACGGCCCACTTCGTAACCCTTGGACAGGAGTTCGGCATGTACCTTTTCCTTCATGCCCGGCTTGTGGTCGATGATGTCCACTGCCATCAGCAGGGCGTCGATGACTGTGTTTCCGGTAACGAATATCTTTTCGTCGGCCACGCCCTCGCGCAGCAGGTTCTGCCGCGACTGATCGGTAGGAGCAAAGTAGAGCGAAGTGATGCGGTCGGTCACCTGACGGTTCATCTCTTCGGGCCAGGGCGACAGCATGTTGTACGTGCGCAGCCCTGCTTCCACGTGTCCTACGGGTATCTGCATGTAGAAGGCAGCCAGCGAAGCGGCCATAGAAGTCGTGGTGTCGCCGTGAACCAGTACCACGTCGGGACGGAAGTCCTTCAGCACGTCGCGCAAGCCCAGCAGCACACGCGAAGTGATGTCGTACAGGTCCTGATTGGGCGCCATGATGTTCAGGTCGTACTCGGGCACGATGTCAAACACTTCGAGCACCTGATCCAGCATCTGGCGGTGCTGGGCAGTGACGCAAACACGGGTTTCAAAAGCCTCACGGTCGCCTTGCAGGGCTTTCACCAACGGTGCCATCTTGATGGCTTCGGGGCGGGTACCGAAAACAAGCAGTATCTTTTTCATGGGTCAGTCTGTTTTTATTTCATTTTCTCACCCCGCAGAAGTCCAGCTCTATCTTCGAGCTGTCCTTAGGGATGCTGAGGAAGGGCGTATGACGCACTAACCACGCCACGATGTCGGCCCGACGGTAAGCCTCTTCATAGCCGGTCAGGTGGAAGCTGGGATGGGTTTCGATGTTGGGCTCCACAATCAGCACGTCGGCACGGCTCTCCGAAACCACACGCGAGGCAATATACTTGGCGGGCGACTCGCGCAGGTCGTCGATGTTAGGCTTGAAAGCCAGGCCCATGCAGGCTACTACCGGCTCGCGTCCCTGCTCTTCGACAAACTTACGGCAGGCTTCCAGCACCTTGTTGGCGCACCAGTCGGCCTTGTAATCGTTGGTTTCGCGGGCACGCTTGATGAACTGTGCCTGCTCGGGATAGTCCGACACGATGAACCACGGGTCAACGGCGATGCAGTGTCCGCCCACGCCACAACCGGGTTGCAGGATGTTGACACGCGGATGCTTGTTGGCCAGTTCGATGAGCTCCCACACGTTGATGCCGGCATGGTCGCAGATGATGGACAGCTCGTTGGCAAAAGCTATCTGCGCGTCGCGGCTGGAGTTCTCCGTCAGCTTGCACATCTCGGCCGTGCGGGCGTTGGTACGGTGCAGCTTGCCCTGCACGAAGGCGGAGTAGAACTCGATGGCCTTGTCGGTCGAAGCCTCATCGATGCCGCCTATCACACGGTCGTTGTGCACCAGTTCGTAGAGGGTATTGCCGGGCAACACACGCTCGGGACAGTAGGCGATGAAGATCTGTCCCTTCAGTTCGGGACGCTGGCTGAAGATGAGTTCGGCCATCCGCTCGGTGGTGAACACGGGCGAAGTCGATTCGATGACAAACAGGTTGCCGGGCTTCAGGCAGGGGATGACCGAACGGGTAGCCGCCTCTACGTACGTGATGTCCGCACGGTGGTTCTGCTTGAAGGGCGTCGGAACCACGATGAAAAAGGCGTCGGCCTCTTCGGGTTTGGCGACAGCACGCAGGCTTCCGCTCTGCACCGCTTCGCGTACCACCCGCTCCAGGTCGGGCTCCACGATATGTACTTTTCCCTGATTGACGGTTTCCACTACCGAGGGATTGACATCTACTCCCACCACCTGATAACCATGATGGGCTGCTACAGCCGCGGTGGGCAGGCCGATGTACCCCAATCCTACAAATACAACCTTCTTCATACAGAATATATATTTAGTTCTTTGTCATAATTTAAGTTTCGCAAGTGCCCAACTTAATCGTTGACAAGGCTTCAGTCAACAAGTTTACAAGGCTGGAACACCCTGCCTGACAGAGTGCTGCTCGAAACGACCCGTCGCCAACGCCTTGTCAACTCGTCAACTTGTCAACTCGTCAACTGCAACTTAAGCTTGCCAAAGTTGAGTAATAACACGGGCAAAAGTACAAATAATATGTGTGACTTTGCACCGTTTCTCGCCGAAAACCACTACTTTTGCAGCAAATAACGGGCATTTCATTGTCTATTCTCTATTTTTCAATTGACCATTCAAAAAGATGAGAGTACTATTGATCAATACATCCGAACGAATCGGTGGTGCCGCCATAGCCTGTAGCCGGCTGATGGAAGCCCTGAAGAACAACGGCATCAAGGCCAAAATGCTGGTACGCGACAAGCAGACCGAACAGATCACCGTCGTGTCGCTCGACCGCAGCTGGCGGTTAGTATGGAAATTCGTGTGGGAACGCATCCGCATCTGGCAGGCCAACCGCTTCAAGAAGCACAACCTGTTCGCCATCGACATTGCCAACACCGGTACGGACATCACCTCACTGCCCGAATTCCAGCAGGCCGACGTCATCCACCTGCATTGGATCAACCAGGGAATGCTCTCACTGAAGAACCTGAAAAAGATATTCGATTCGGGGAAGCCCATCGTGTGGACCATGCACGACATGTGGCCCGCAACCGGCATCTGCCACT
>CABROZ010000083.1 GCA_902472795.1 uncultured Bacteroides sp.
CCCAATCGTGGCCTCTTAAAAATCGGGTGCAAATTACAAAAAAAATGCGAATTACACGCGTTTTCAGCTACAAATGTATTCTTTTTTTTGTTCTTCCGTTGCATTCTCTCCGTTTTATATTGAATAATATCTCAAAATTAATAAACTTTAAAATCTCTGGGACATTATTTGAGCATTCCAAACACTTTTAATGCATTTTCAGAAGTCGCTTCCGAGACCTCTTCCATCGTCCTACCATACACTTCAGCCACCTTCACAAGCGTATCTTTCACGTAAGCGCTTTCGTTTCGCTTACCCCGATTGGGTACCGGAGTCAGGTAAGGAGAATCGGTTTCGAGCACAACACGATCAAGCGGAACTTGAGCCAACACGGCCGGCAAAGCCGACTTTTTGAAAGTAACCACACCGTTAATACCCAAACAGAATCCAGGAAAATCAAGAATGCGTTCGGCCTCATCCAAGGTTCCAGTAAAACTATGAAAAATGCCGGTCAACGAAGAGTCTTTATAGTCTATCAATACCTTATATATATACTCAAAAGCCTCGCGACAATGAATCACCACCGGCAATCCATACTCCAAAGCCCATTCCACCTGCTGGCGGAATGCAATGGTCTGCTCCTTCAAGAAAGTCTTGTCCCAATATAGATCCATTCCAATCTCGCCTACTGCGACAAACGGTACCTCACCGTTTAAATAACGATGCACCACTTCCAACTCCTGCCGAAAATTTTCTCGAACCGAAGTCGGATGCAATCCTATCATCGGATAGCACAAGTCCTTGTAAGAAGCACAAACCTTCAGCAGAGGCTCTATGGTAGTGCTGTCAATGTTAGGCATAAAGATATGAGTCACCCCAGCCTTACGGGCACGCTCCATCACTTCGGGCAAATCTTCCGAGAACTCTTCCAAAAACAAATGTGAATGTGAATCTACCAATCTCATCATAGCACTACTTTTGCTGTTTTTCACCGGTACGATAATAATAGACCAATCCGTAATCTCTGCACAAGTCCAACCGTTTTTCATTCGGAGTGACTGCCTCAAACTTCCTTTCAATCTGATTCCAAATATCCAGGATCAGTTCATCTGCTTCGCCGCGCATCGACGCCACTGCCTCAAGACTTCTGGTGGTCGCCTCCTGATACGCTTTCTGACGTTCGCTGCTATCCATGAAGATATCATAATGTACCTTCACCTTAGCTATTGTCGGATTGTAAATCGGAGTACCGCCTTGTGACAAGCGCCGCGCCTCCCCTTCTATGATTTTCTTTCCCCACACAGCCAGCTGTGCATCGGATGTCAAATCGGGAACGTTGTAATTCTGCGAATCAAGGCCATAATATTCCTTATGCGACAAGCGAACTTCCGAACGGATCACCGCCAAATTCAACACCTGAATAAAATGAGAGATATACAAACGAGCCATCTTCACGTTGGCCTGATGCCTTCGCCCTGCCTTTGACTGCCTTTCGAAGCATTCCGCATAACGATTCTGAGCTGCTTCAAATTTCACAAGAAAACGCCTCGCCGCCGACAACGATTTCCACGATATGGCCATGGCATCACCATTGCACATATCCGCTCTTGCGATAGCGGCCTTCAAGGCACGTATTCTTGCCTGATCCGTATTGGGCAGTCTCCGATAAGGCATTCTTTTATAAATCTAACAATAGAATAAAGATTAAAGTCAGGATTCGCGATACATCAATTCTTCCATCAGTTTTTCCAGTTCCCGTTTGTTTTCTGCAGGAACATCCAACAGACGCAAACTTTCCGAAGCCCGTCTGCTGTATTCCACAATCTTGGCTTCACACAATTCTCTCACTCCGATCTGATTGTACAGACGGGTAACAGCTTCTATTTTTTGCTGCGGATCGAATGTTTTCCGGTTAAACCAGTCATCCAACTGCGACGCCTGCTCCTTATCCGCATGCTCGAAGGCTTTGATGACCAAATAGGTTTTCTTATTGCACAGAATATCACCACCTATATTCTTTCCAAAGCGGGCCGAATCGCCATAAACATCCAGTAAATCATCCTTCAACTGAAAAGCCAATCCCAGATTAACGCCAAAATCATACAGATAATCAGCATCTCCCTTGGATGCGCCACCCAAAACAGCTCCTATCTTCAAACTCGCAGCCAGCAAGACAGACGTTTTCAGGCGGATCATCTCAATATATTCCGCTTCCGACACATCGTTTCGTTGTTCGAACTCCATGTCCATCTGTTGTCCTTCGCATATTTCCAAAGCTGTCAGACTAAACAAATCGAGCACCTCCTTTAACTTTTCAGAAGGGCACTGTGCCATAAACTGATAAGCCAATACCAGCATGGCATCGCCCGAAAGAATGGCCACGTTGTCATTCCACACCTTATGTACGGTTGGCTTTCCCCGACGCTTGTCTGCACGATCCATCAGGTCGTCATGCAACAAAGTATAATTATGATAGACTTCAATGCCGGTAGCCGGCTGAAGAATAGACTTCACATCCTCACGAAACAGATTGTAAGCCATCAGCATCAGTACCGGACGGATTCTTTTTCCACCTAACGAAAGAACATAAGTGACAGGATCGTATAATCCTTTGGGAGTTCGGGTAAATTGCAATTCCGCAATATGTACCCTAACCATATCAAGAAGCTCAGAAGCTGTAAACATAGTAAATAGATTGTTATGAATCTTGGAAGGAGACAGAATGAAAAGAGGCTGCCCGAAGCAGCCTCTCCTATTTTTATAAACTCTATTACTGCAATCTAAACATTACAGGCACTGTGTATTTCACACGTACGGGTTTACCACGTTGCATACCCGGTTTCCACTTCGGCATGGTACCGATCACACGGAGTGCTTCTTTGTCCAAGTAAGGGTCAACACCTCTCAATACTTTTGCGTCTACAATACTACCGTCCTTGTTAACCACGAACTGTACTGTAACACGACCTTGAGTACCATTCTCCTGTGCGATCGTCGGGTACTTGATGTTCTTGCTCAAGAATTGCATCAGACCGGCCATACCACCATCCGGGAATTCCGGCATCTGTTCTACAACCTCGAAGATTGTCTGCTCTTCCGGTTCTTCCTCTTCTACAGCAACAGGCACGTACTTGATTTCTACTGCCTGACCAGTTTCCTCAGAAGAAGCAATTGTAGTTTCTTCCACATCGGCGTCATCATCCACAATTGTCAGCGTCTCTACAAAAGACGGAGCCTCGGGAGGTGGCGGTGCAACAACTTCCGGTTGTTCGGTGATAGGAATTTCAATTTCCTCTTCAAATACAACATCGGCTACGGCCTGACTTGTATCAACCTCTACGTCGCGTTTTGTCCATTCGAACGCCACGAACATAAAGGCAAGTACAATTACGTAACCGATCAGCAGCCAAGTTGACTTTTTATTCTCCAAGTCTGCCTTAGGTGTCTTTTTAATTTCCATAATCTATAATAATAATTTTAGTGTTTCTCATTTGGGGCAAATATAGCACTTTTCCCACGAATGTTCACGCTTGGCTGTGTTTTTTTACATAATAACCCTTGCATTTTTATTTTTTTAATTCTTAAGACAGCTCTATTTGCTTTTGTGCTACAAAAGTAACGAGATATTTTAAAAATACCCGTATCTTTGGCAGGATTTTTAAACGAAATGCTGAAAAACATTTTTGCTAAAGCCAAAACGGAAGTACACCTTATTATATATAGCCTTATGAAAAAAATAACAATTGCCATCGACGGCTTCTCTTCATGCGGAAAAAGCACCATGGCCAAAGATCTGGCACGCGAGATTGGTTATATCTATATCGACAGCGGAGCCATGTACCGCGCCGTGACCTTGTACAGCATCGAAAACGGAATCTTCAACGGGGATGAAATAGACAAGGAGAAACTGAAAGCACAACTTGGAAACATCCATATCAGTTTCAAGCTGAACCCTGAAACCGGTAGGCCGGACACTTACCTGAACGGAGTGAACGTAGAAAACAAAATCCGAACGATGGAGGTATCTTCCAAAGTCAGTCCGATCGCTACCCTCGACTTTGTCCGCCAAGCAATGGTAGCTCAGCAGCAGGCTATGGGAAAAGAAAAAGGAATTGTCATGGACGGACGCGACATTGGTACAACCGTGTTTCCCGACGCCGAACTGAAGGTGTTTGTTACTGCGTCGCCTGAAATACGCGCCCAACGCCGGTACGATGAGCTGACTGCCAAAGGCGAAACAGTCAGTTTCGACGATATACTGGAGAACGTAAAGCAAAGAGACTACATCGATCAGCACAGAGAAGTAAGTCCGCTGAGAAAGGCTGAAGACGCCCTGCTGCTCGACAACAGTCACCTGACACTGACGCAACAGAAGGAATGGCTGAAAGAACAGTTCGAACGAATAACCCAAGCTTAAACCAACCAAACCAAAGAAAGTATGGTCAAAGTAGAGATAGACGAAGGTTCCGGCTTCTGCTTCGGCGTAGTAACTGCCATCCATAAGGCCGAAGAAGAACTGACCGGCGGCAGTCCCCTGTATTGCTTAGGCGACATCGTACACAACAGCCGCGAAGTGGAACGACTGGAAAAGATGGGGCTGAAAACCATCAACCACGAAGAATTCAGCCGATTACAGAACGCCAAAGTGCTACTGCGTGCCCACGGCGAGCCACCAGAGACATACGCCATCGCCCGCCGCAACAACATCGAAATCATCGATGCCACCTGTCCTGTTGTTCTTCGGTTGCAGAAAAGAATCAAGCAGGAATTTATGGAAGAGAACAGTGACGACAAACAAATCGTCATCTACGGCAAGAATGGTCATGCCGAAGTATTAGGCTTAGTAGGACAAACCAACGGCAAGGCCATCGTCATCGAGAAATTGGAAGAAGCCCAAAACCTTGACTTCAGCAAAAGCATTTGCCTTTATTCGCAAACGACCAAATCGCTCGACGAATTCCGCCGCATTGTGGAATACATCAAGGCACACATCTCGCCAGGCGTCTCTTTCGAATACTACGACACCATCTGCCGTCAGGTTGCCAACCGTATCCCCAACATACGCAAGTTTGCCTCCTCGCACGACTTAGTATTCTTTGTCAGCGGAAAAAAAAGCTCGAACGGGAAAATGCTTTTTGCCGAATGCCAGAAGGTCAATCCCAACTCGCACCTGATAGACAGCGCCGACGAAATAGACGATGCCCTGCTGACAGGAGCCTCATCCATTGGGATATGCGGTGCTACATCCACTCCCAAATGGCTGATGGAAGAAATATCGGATGCGATAAAAGCAAGACTGACAGACAATAAGTAGTTGCTAATCGAATAGCAAATTAACGTAAATTATCAGTCACACCCTCAGGTTTTTCGTATCTTTGCGCCAAATTATTAACTAAAAAAAGATTGTTATGGGAACAATTAAGTGCATCGGAATCTTGACTTCCGGAGGAGATGCTCCGGGTATGAACGCAGCCATCCGTGCTGTGACACGTGCAGCTATCTACAACGGACTCCAGGTAAAAGGTATCTATAGGGGTTACAAAGGATTGGTAACCGGTGAAATTAAGGAGTTCAAAAGCCAGAACGTAAGCAACATCATCCAATTAGGAGGAACTATCCTGAAAACAGCCCGCTGTAAAGAGTTCATGACTCCCGAAGGACGTCAGCTGGCCTACGAAAACATGAAGAAAGAAGGCATCGATGCCCTCGTAATCATAGGCGGTGACGGATCACTGACCGGTGCACGTATCTTCGCTCAGGAGTTCGATGTACCCTGCATCGGTTTGCCGGGTACCATCGATAACGACCTTTTTGGTACCGATACCACCATCGGATATGACACCGCCCTCAATACTATTCTGGATGCCGTCGATAAAATCCGCGACACAGCCACCTCACACGAGCGTCTGTTCTTCGTCGAAGTCATGGGACGCGATGCCGGCTTCTTAGCATTGAACGGAGCCATCGCTTCCGGAGCCGAAGCCGCCATCATACCGGAATTCAGCACAGAAGTGGACCAGTTGGAAGAATTCATCAAAAACGGTTTCCGCAAATCGAAGAACAGCAGTATCGTGCTGGTAGCCGAAAGCGAACTGACCGGAGGGGCCATGCACTATGCCGAACGTGTGAAAAACGAATATCCGCAATACGATGTACGTGTCACCATCCTCGGACACTTGCAACGCGGTGGTAGTCCAAGCGCACACGACCGTATCTTAGCCAGCCGTCTGGGTGCAGCAGCCATCGACGCCATCATGGAAGGACAACGCAACGTCATGATCGGCATCGAACACGACGAAGTGGTTTACGTACCCTTCACCAAAGCCATCAAGAACGATAAGCCCATCAAGAAGGAATTGGTCAACGTATTGCGCGAATTGTCCATCTGATACGCAAGCATACCGGGGTACAGAACCGGTTTCTACATAAAAAAGGGAGTGCTTGACACTCCCTTTTTTATTAACAGTCAGGCCGAATTCCATATACATCAGTGCCTATCAGCGCCTACAGCCATTTTTCTACTATTATTTCCGTACGGTTCCACAACTCTCCCATTTGCCAGTGGTGCAGATATTTTTCCGACAAACGCTTCGGCCGACAGCTCACATTCAGTGTACCTGTCCGCTGTCCGGCCTCTTCGTCCAGCAACAGACTGATAGCCGTAGCCGCTCCCTTACGGGGTGTACGGATGAACGGACGGAACAGGATATCCGTTAGCGGATCGAACCACATGTGCATCGTAATGATGTCGGTCGAGACGATGCCGGGGTCGGCAGCATTCACTACGATACCCCGCTCCTTGACCCGTCGCGCCAGGTCGATGGTAAACAGCGTCAATGCCAGTTTGGTATTGCTATAGATAGGAATACGCCAGAAGGCGCCCTTCTTGCCCCGCAGGAAGAAGTCAGGAAAATCGAGTTTCCCGATGGCATACGTACACGACACCATGTTCACCACCCGGCTTCCCTCGCCCATCAGCGGCAACAACTTGCGCGTCAACAGATAAGGCCCCACGTAATTGACACTAACCGTACGCTCCAGTCCATCGTCCGTGATGTGCAAACCGGTCTCCATCGTTCCGGCATTGTTCATCAACAGTGAGATTCTTTCTCCCTGTTCCAGCAGGTGGTGGGCAAAAGCGGCTACCGACTCCAGCGAAGCCAGATCAATGCCCCGCACTTCAATGTCGGCATTGCCTGTTTCCTCCGCCAGCATCTTGCGTCTCACTTCGGCTTTGGCCGGATTGTAGCAGGCCATTACTACCCGATAGCCCGCACGAGCTACGGCACGGGTGATCTCAGTCCCCATACCACCGTCGGCTCCTGTTATTACAGCCAGTTTCTTCTCCATACGCCTACCCCCTGCTTTCGATGCGTTCAATTTCCTTCTTCAGGCAAGGCGGCAACTCTTCCTTCAACCGTTGATGGCAGGCCATGTCGATGCTGTACATACGGGCAATGCAGTAGTTGCTGTGCCGGCACGAGCAGCGTGCATTCTCTTCCTCCTTCATGCGGTTCACAAAACCCGGTTCGTTGAGCAGTGCACGCCCCATCTGCACAGCCTCGAAACCGTCATTGAGCACTTCGTCAATCTTCTGCCGGGCCACCAGCCCGCCTACATACACCAACGGCATATCCAACGCAGCCCGGAACTTCAATGCATCTTCCAGGAAATACCCCTCCTTGAAAGGAACCGTGGGTATCATCCATTTGCCCACCATGCGCACGCCGTACTTCAGCCACCAGCAATTCATGTAGTAAGTCATGGTGCGGATGGGCATCTCGCCACGCATCACGTACATGGGCGCCTTGCTCACAAAGCCACCGCTCAACACCAGCGCATGGGCACCGCTTTGCTGCAACCGCCGTGCTACCTGCAACGACTCGTCCAGCTCCATGCCTCCGCGGAAGCCGTCGCGCATGTTCATCTTTACCAATACGGCCATGTCGCTGCCGGCCGCCTTCATCACTTCGTCCATCACCATGTCCATGAAGCGCATGCGGTTTTCCAACGAACCGCCGAACTCATCCTTGCGATGATTGGTAGAGGGTGAAAGGAACTGGCTGATAAGGTAGCCATGCCCGGCATGAATCTCCACAGCACCAAAGCCCGACTCACGAGCCAGATTCACTGCACGACCGTAAGCACGGGCCATTTCCGGAAGTTCGTCGGCACGCAGGCCACGGACAAACGTAGGCGAATAAAGATTAAAGCCGCTACTGGCTCCCACGGGCGTACAGCCACAGATGCTTTTGTGCGACATGTTGCCGCAATGTCCTAACTGAATGCTAACCGCAGCACCTTCGGCATGAACGGCATCAGTCAGGCGACGCAGGCCGGGCACTATCTCCGGACGCATCCACAACTGACGGTCGAAGGAGAGGCCGCTACGGGTAACGGCAGCATAAGCCACTGTCGTCATACCCACACCGCCCGCGGCTACGGAACGATGATAGTCGAGCAGTTGTTCCGAAGGTTTGTTGCCCGGACACATACTCTCGAAGGCCGCCGAGCGGATAGTACGGTTACGCAGCGTCAGCGGACCTATGGTTACAGGGGTAAACAGTTTTGAGTTCATTTATCTATGTTTCTTTAAGATTCAGATATAACTTGAGTTTCGGATTGTGATGACCAGTTGGAAGTTAAGGAGTTAAGAAGTTATAGAAGTTATCACTTCGCTGTGCTTCGTTAGAAGTTAAAGCCAATAGATTATAATGGTTAATAAATTCTTCATTCTTAATTCTTCATTCTTAATTCTTCATTCTTAATTCTTCATTCCTAATTAACTTCTGCAAGTTTTGCACTTGCAAGACCTGAGTTAATATATAAAAGGTATCACCCTCTTCCGCCGTCCTACCGCCTCATCGCCGAATTCCTCGCGATAACGCTTGTGGATGGCATCGGCACGGGGCACTAAGTTGGCAAACGTCCACCAGACAAACACCCAGGCTGCCGGCGATGCGGTCAGTATGGCAAAGCCCGTCCACTCCACCAGTTCGCCGAAATAGTTGGCCGAAGTGACATAACGGTACAAGCCACGGGCAGGCAGATAATGTTTCGTATCGCCCGGACGGCGCAGATGTCGGATGACGTGATCGGAATGCAGGTTGATGCCCATGCCCACGACAAACAGCAACAATCCCACCACAGCATGAGGTTTCAGGAAATAATCCAGCCCGCCGTCATAGAGCCCTTCCGGAGCAAAATAGAACAACCCGCCGGCCTGCATCATTCCGTTCAGCACATTGAACACAATGCCCATCACCATAATGGCCAGCGGCATACGGCTTTTCCCTTTCATCAGGAAAGGGAAAATGAAGGAACGCTGAAGGTAGTGAAGCTGAAACAACAGGAAAAACACATATACCGGCATGGAAAAGCCCACGCCACTACGTCCCCACAGCCAGAACATCACGACAAACACAGGTGCCTCCATCAGCATCCAGGCCAACTTGTTGTTGATGGACAGTCCCCACGACGAGGTGCGGAACATGCCATAGCCGGCCTTCACAAAATAGAGTGCCACAAACACGAACAGTGCCACGACACTCATCACTATCAGAAACAAGTGAAACTTTTCTACATCCATAAGTGTCTCATTTATGCGCACAAATATAGTGAAAACTAAAACAATGGAATAAGTTTTATCCGAATTAAAATAAAGAATCACTACCTTTGCACTCATGAAACAGGAAAAAGAGACAAACAGCCCCAGCCTCCACCTGCAGCGTCAGCAACTGCTGTTGCGCATGGAGTACGAATACGAGAAGGAAGAGTTCCGCCGCCAGACCGAAACCATGGGCGTGGCACGCAAGGTGAAGCGTGGCCTGTGCTGGTTTCCCGCCACAGCCGGACGCAGCTACTACAACTCGCTCAACCAGCTGGTGCTGGAAGTGACACGCACCGAAGATACCGACATCGAACACTCGTTCGAGTACGGACGCCCCGTCTGCTTCTTCCGCCAGACGGCGGACGGCAGCCTCAACTACTACAACTTCCAGGCCACCGTCAGCTATGCCGACGACACACGCATGGTGGTCGTCATGCCCGGCGCGGGCGCCATCCTCGACGTGCAGGGAGCCGACCGCCTGGGCGTGCAGCTCTACTTCGACGAAACCAGCTATCGCACCATGTTCGAGGCACTGAACGATGTTCTCCGGGCCAAAGGCAACCGCTTGGCCGAACTTCGCGACACACTGCTGGGCACTTTGAAGCCCGGTTTCCGCGAACTCTATCCTGTCCGCTTCCCCTGGCTGAACCGCACGCAGGAGTCAGCCGTCAACAAGGTATTGTGTACCCGCGACGTGGCCATTGTCCACGGCCCTCCCGGCACGGGCAAGACGACTACGCTGGTCGAAGCCATCTACGAAACGCTGCACCGCGAACCGCAAGTATTAGTGTGTGCTCAGAGCAACACGGCTGTTGATTGGATTTCGGAAAAGCTGGTGGACCGTGGTGTCAACGTGCTGCGCATCGGTAACCCTACACGGGTCAACGACAAGATGCTGTCCTTCACCTACGAGCGTCGCTTCGAATCTCATCCCTCATACCCCGAACTGTGGAGCATCCGCAAGGAGCTTCGCCAAC